>JAGOBN010000500.1 GCA_017999235.1 Anaerolineales bacterium
CCCTGCATCCCGGCAAGATGGTGGCCGGCTTCCTGCTGGGGACGCGCAAGCTCTACGACTTTGTCCACAACAACCCGGTCGTCGAACTGCACCCGACCGAGTACGTAACGACCCGTACGTCATCCGCCAGAATGACAAGATGATCGCCATCAATTCGGCCATTGAGGTGGATTTGACCGGCCAAGTGTGCGCGGACAGCATTGGGCCGCGCCTGTATTCGGGCGTCGGCGGGCAGCTGGATTTTATCCGCGGGGCGGCGCGCTCCAAGGGCGGCAAGCCCATCATCGCCATCCCGTCCAGCAACAAGACCATTTCCAAGATCGTGCCGATGCTCAAGCTGGGCGCCGGCGTCACCACCAGCCGCAACGACGTGCATTACGTGGTCACCGAATACGGCGTGGCCGACCTGCACGGCAAGACCATCCGCCAGCGGGCGCGGGCGCTGATCGATATCGCGCATCCGGAATTCCGCGCGGAGCTGGAGCAGAAGGCGATCGAGCTGCGGTATCTTTAGCGCGCAACCGCTGAACCCGCAGGCGTGGACGACGGCCGGGAAGGGCGAACCGGCCGTCGTTGGTTTTAAGGGGCGCCGGTCAGCTCAAGCGTGCCCCAGGTGGTGGGATCGGTGAGCCGGCGGCCGGGGACGCTGGCCACCAGGCTCTGCTGGTCGGCCGTGTCCGGGGTGTCGTTATCCGAGAGCGCGAGCGTAAAGCCAAAGCGCGCTCCCGGCGCCGGCGTGAGGCTGAAGAGCGCCCAGGGCAGCGCCGCTTCCAGGGTATACCCGGCCTCCGTCGGCCGCGCCCCCAGCGCCAGGCCGCTGGGCCGGCCGGCTTGGCCGCGCGGGAACCATCGGTAGGCGTCGGGGGCCTCGCCGCCGCCGGTCAGCGGACCCGGCGAAAGGCCCAGTTGATAGTCGTCGGCGTCCAATTGGGCGCGGGAAAAATCGCCGGCCAGGTCCGCGTCCAGCAGCACTTCCACGCTGTCGCCTCTGAAGATCAATTCCCCCTGCTGCGTTTGCACGCGCGTCTCGTCGGTTGCCAGGACCGCCAGATACAGCGCCTGCGCGTCCCAGGCGACCGCAAAGCGCCCGCTCAGGTCGGCCGGCCCGGTCCAGTTCTCCGGGCGATAGACAATCTGGTCGGCGAGGTTGGGCAGGTCCGGCCACTCGCTGAGGTCGCCGTCCACCGTGGGCGGTGTCGGCCAGAAGTGGGCGGCCAGGAGCGCGCCGTTGGAGCGCCGGGGCGGGGTGGCGCTGGCGGCCGGCGCGCTAAAGGTGGGGGAGGGCGCGGGTGTCAGCGGGCCGGCCAGGGTGGTGAGGGGCGGCGGCGTGAGCGTGACGGGCTGGATGAGCGCGGTGGCCGGCGCCGCCAGGGTGGACGCCGCCGGCGTCAGAGCCAGCCCAGGCGTGGCGGCCCCGAGCGTGGCCTGGACGCGCGTGCTGACGGCATTGACGGTGGCCACGGTGTCCGGGCCGGTGAGGGCCGGCCCGCAGGCCAGGCCGGCGGCCAGCAGGCCGGCGAGGGCGGCCCAGCGGCACGCCGCGCGGCTATTCGCCGGCGCCGTCATCCGGGGCCGCCGGCTGATCCACGCGCTCGATTTCGCCATGATAGTTGAGCACGATGCGGAAGCCGAGCATGCCCATGTACGTGCGGGCGCTCTCCGGCAGGCCCTGGGCGATGAGCTGGTTGAAGTTGGCGTCCATGTTCTTGAGCGAAGCGTCGATGGCGGCCTTGGTGAAGAGATCTTCCTGGCCCAGCATCTTCATCACGCCGCTGCTGACGGCCTCGCGGTTTTCGGAAATCTCGCCGGCCAGCCGGCCCAGCACCTGCCGGTCCACGCCCTCGGCGGGGATGTGGAACTTGAAGCCGCCGTCCTCCACCACGTATTGGGCCTCATCGCCGATGCGGGCCACCCCCACCGGCCGGCCGAGCGGGTCCACTACCAGACCTTCAAAGAGCGCGCGTTGGCTCATGAGCGTTTACCTTGGGGATCAATAGTCAACGCTGACGGCCGTCCCCTTGGCCTCGACTTCCGGCCGGCCGGGCGGGACCGCCGGCGTGGTCCAGCGGTACACCCACTTGGCCAGCTCGTTGGGCAGGTTCAGGCAGCCATGGCTGCGCGGCCGGCCAAAATCGTTGTGCCAGTAGGTGCCGTGGATGGCCACCCCCCACCAGTGAATGTAGGAGACCCACGGCACGCCCGGCAGGTCGAAGAAATCATCGGCGGCCAGGTCGTCGCCGGCCATGTGGCGCGAGGCGCGCTTGCGGATTACCTGCCACGCGCCGACCGGCGTGCCGTAGATGACCTTATCATTCTCGCGCCGCAGCGGCACGCCCGTGGAACAGAGGGTGTCCAGCACCAGCTGGCCGTTCTCATAGCATTTGAAGGTCTGCTGTTCCAGGCTGATCTCGATGCGCTTGTCGGCGACCTCCGGGGAAATGGGCGCCAGCTCGGCCGCCGTCACGCGATGGAGGTGCTCACCCGGCACCCAGTGGAGGGCCTTGGTCCGGTCGCCCAGGATGCCGTACCAGATCTGGCCGGCCTCGTCGGCGACGGCGCGCGTCACCCAGTGCGTGGTGCCATAGTAGAATCGATAACCAAACTTGTATTGCGAACCCGGCCCCAGGCGCGAGGGCGTGTACGGCACCGCCACCTCGGCCAGGAAGCCGGCCACCGGGTCGGCGATCTCCAGACTGGGCGTCTGCGGCTCCCAGCGCACCAATTGCACGGGCGCCGAGTGGACGAACCCGCGCCGGACCCGCCACCAGACCGGGTTGGGGGCGTTGTCTTCGTCAGCCGCGGCCCCATAGATATTGAAGACCGTGTCAGCGGCCAGAAAGTTCAACTGGGTGGATTGGACTGACGGCCGCGCGTAGATGTAAAGCCCGCGCGAGGCCCGGCCCAGCTGGGCCACCTGGCGCGGCGCCTCCAGCGGCGGGGCGGGGGGCAGGTACAGACCGCCGGCCAGCAGGCCGGACCATTTGAGGAAGGCGCGTCGAGAAGTGTTCATAGCGCGAAAATTATACCAACGGCTGGCGCTGATCTTGGGATTGCTGCTCAACCTGGTCCCGCCGCCCGGCGCGGCGGCCGGCGCGGCCGGCGATTACACCGGCTGGCATCTGCCCCTGCCGGCCGGCGCCTGGACCCTCAGCCGCGGACCGTGCGGCTCGGCGGCGGCGTTTGACCACGAGTGCGGGTACTACGAGAACGCCTGCGCCATTGACCTGATCCCGCTGGCCGGGAGCATGGAGAACGTGCCGGTGCTGGCGCCGTATACCGGGCGGGTGTTCTACATCGGCACGCGCACCGAGTCCGGGCTGATGCTGATGGTGCGCCACCCGGACGAGCGCGTGAGCGTCTACATGCATCTGGCCAAGACGGTGGTCGCGCTGGATGAAACCGTGGCCACGGGCCAGGTGCTGGCCTACGCCGGCCGCTCCGGCACCAATCGCCCGCACCTGCATTTCTTTGTTCAGCCGAATGCCGTCGAGCGCGCCTGCGTGAGCGTGGCCGGCCTGGATACTTTGGATTACGGGCAGGGCCGGGCGCTGTCCAGCAACCTGGCCTGGGCCGATTTGACACTGCCCGACCCGCCGGCGGCCCTGCCGGATTGGCTGCCCACGCTGGCTAATCGGCCGGCGGCCGGCCTGAGCCTGCCGCGGCTGGTCCAGCTCCAGCCCGGCACAACCGTGAATGTGCCGGTTCTGGCCGGCGGGCCGGCGGCAACCTTGACCTGGGCGGGGACGGTCCTGGCGCCGATCCGCCGCGCTTCAGACTACGCGCTCTTTCAAGTTCCCCTGACCGCGCCGGCGGCGCCCGGTGATTATGAGCAGCGTTTGGAGCCCAGTCCGGGCGGCCCGCGCCAGAGCGCGCTCTTGCGCTATTCGGTGCGCGCGCTTCAGCCGTGGCCGGCGGAGACGGCGGTTTTACTCTCCAACGCGGACCTGGTCAGCCCGGCCGGCTGGTCTTTGCACGTCACCGCGCCGCGCCTGTGCTGGCGGCTCCCCGCGCGGGTGGCCTGGCGC
>JAGOBN010000501.1 GCA_017999235.1 Anaerolineales bacterium
CGCGCGCGTCCTGGTGCCGCCGGATTTGCCCGGCCAGAGCTGGGAAGCCGAGCTGGGCAACCTGGAACACCGGCTCGACGTCGACATCAGCATCACGGCGCTCGACCTCGCCTGACCGGCTTGCTCATCGACCTCCAATCTGGGCTGCGCTAAATCTTAATCGCCGCCGCCTAAGCTCGGGCGCAGTGGCCGGCCGTCACGCCGGCTGAGTGGTCGTTAACGTTGGCACCCAGAGGAAGCGCCTATGAGCCGGTCCACATCTATAACCTTCCACCGCTCCGCCGGGACCACGCTGCTGGCCGCCGCGCTGCTGTTGGCCGGCTGTTCCGCAGCGGCCCCCGCCGCCAGCCCCACCCAAACCGCCAGCCCGTCGGCGGCGACCGCGACCCCCATGGCTTTAGCCGCCACCGCGCCGGCCCTAACCGAGCCCGCCACCGAGGCGGCGCCGGCGGCGACCGACCCAGCGCCGGCGGCGAACACCCTGCCGGCCCCGGATTGCAGCGCCGGGCTGACCCCCGCGCAGACCGAAGGGCCGTATTACACCGCCGACACTCCGGAAGACGCGGCCCTGGCGGAGGGGGCCGCTGGCACGCCCATTGTGGTGACCGGTTACGTGCTCACCGCCGATTGCCGGCCGATCGCCAATGCCTGGCTGGATTTCTGGCAGGCCGATGACGCCGGCGTTTACGACAACCAGGGCTACACCCTGCGCGGCCATCAACTGACGGACGCCGCCGGCCGCTACACGCTGGAGACGATCCTGCCCGGCGTCTACCCCGGCCGGACGCGCCACATCCACGTCAAAGTGCGGGCGCCCAACAGCGCCGCCGCCCTCACCACGCAGTTGTACTTTCCGGAAGCCGAGGCGCTGAACCAGGCCGACGGCCTATACGATGCCCGCTTGCTGGTCACCTGGGCCGAGACCGCCGCCGGCCGAGTGGCGGTCTACAACTTTGTGCTGGACGTTCAGTAAGCGCCCTTAAACAGACCACCGCGCCTGATCCGTCCGGATCGGGCGCGGTGGTGTTTTTTTAACCTGACGCCGCGCAGAACTTACGCGCCGCGCAGAACTTACGCGCCGCGCAGAACTTACGCGCCGCGCAGAACTTACGCGCCGCGCAGAACTTACGCGCCGCGCAGAACTTACGCGCCGCGCAGAACTTACGCGCCGCGCAGAACTTACGCGCCGCGCAGAGCGCGCCAGACTTTCTCAGGCGTCAGCGGCAGATCCCGCAGGCGCACCCCCACCGCGTCGAACACGGCGTTGGCCACGGCCGGCGCCACGCCGTCCAGCGGGATCTCGGCCGCGGCCTTGGCGCCAAATGGCCCGCTCGGCTCGTAGGTGGGCACCAAAATGGCTTCAATGGCGGGCAGCTCATCGGCCAGCGGCACATGGTAATCACCGAAGCGCGTCACCAGCGGCCGGCCGGCGTCATCGTAGACCATCTCTTCACACACCGCGTATCCCAGCGCCTGCGCCAACCCGCCTTCGATCTGGCCTTCCGTGGTTTGGGGGTTAATGGCGGTGCCGCAGTCCACGGCCATAACCAGCTTGGTCACCGTCACCTGGCCGGTCTCGGTATCCACTTCCACTTCCGCGTATTGCGCCGCGAAGGGCGGCGGCGAGTGCGGCGAAACATGCGAGGCCGTGGCCATGATCTGGCGCTGATCCTGGGTATGCAGGCTGTCCAGGGCGATGGCGTCCAGCGGCACGCGCCGGCCATCCGGGGCGGTGACGCAGCGGTCCTTGAGCACCAGGCCGGCCGGCGCGGTCTTGAGCATTAAGGCCGCGCGCTCCACGATCTGCGCCCGCACCTGCTCGGCCGCTTTCTTCACTGCCCCGCCGGAGATGTAGGTGGTGCTGGACGCATATGCGCCGGTGTCGAAGGGCGTGAAGTCTGTGTCTGAGGAGTAGATGATCACATCGTTGAGCGGCACGCCCAGCGTCTCGGCCGCGATCTGGGCTAGCACCGTGTCCGAGCCGGTGCCCAGATCGGTGGCGCCCACCAGCACGTTGAAGCTGCCGTCGTCGTTCAGCTTGATGCTGGCCCCGCCCATATCCAGGCCGGCGATGGCCGTGCCGTGCATGCAGGCCGCCAGGCCCAGCCCGCGCCGGATATGCGGCCGGGCGGGATCGGCGCGCCAGGCGGGGTCCAGCTTGCGGTCCCAGCGGATGGCGGCCGCGCCCTGCTCCACGCATTGCGGCAGGCCGCAGGTCTGCACGATCTGGGGGTCGGACTCGGCATCCTTGCCCTCGCCCACCGCGCCGGTGATGGCGATCGGATCGCCCACGCGCACCGCGTTCTTCAGCCGGAACTCCACCGCGTCCCAGCCCTGGGCGTGCGCGATCTCCTCCATCAAGCTCTCCAGCGCAAACAGCGCCTGGGGCGCGCCATAGCCGCGGAAAGCGCCGGGCGTGGGGATATTGGTGTAGACGATCTCGCCCACAAACCGCTGATGCGCGGCCCGGTAAGTGGCCAGGCCGCGCAGACCGGTGACGCTGCAGACCGTCAGACCGTGCGGGCCGTAAGCGCCGGTGTTGGAGTAGACGTGCAAGTCCAGGGCGTGCAGGGTGCCGTCCTTCAACACGCCGGCCCGGTAGGTCAGCTCCATAGGGTGCCGCGAGCGCGCGCTGGTGAACTCCTGCGCGCGCGTGTACTCAAAGCGCACGGGCCGGCCGGTGGCGAGGGTCAGGTGCGCGCACAGATCTTCGATCAGCATCTCCTGTTTGCCGCCAAAGCCGCCGCCGATGCGGGGCTTGATGACGCGGATGCGCTTGACGGGCAGGCCGATGAGCGGCGCCAGCATCCGCCGCACGTGGAACGGCACCTGGGTGCTGGTCCGCACGATCAGGCGCTCATCCTCATCCCAATACGTCACGACGATATGCGGCTCGATGGCGGCCTGCTGCACTTGATGCACCCGGTAGGTGCGCTCAAAGACGTGGTCGGATTCGGCCAGGCCGCGCGCCACGTCCCCGATCTGGGCGTGCAGGGTGGCGGCGATGTTGCGCCGCGGGTCATGGATATCCACCGCATCCGGCTCGTCGTGGATCACGGGCGCGCCGGCCGCCATCGCCTGGCGCGGCTCAAACACGGCCGGCAGAATCTCGTATTCCACCTCAATCAGTTCCAGGGCCGCGCGCGCGATCTCGGGCGTATCGGCCGCCACCACCGCCACCCGGTCGCCCACGTGCCGTACTTTGTGGTCCAACGACACCTGGTCCCAGGGCTTGGGGTTGGGCCAGGTCTGGCCGCCGGAGGCATAGATCACGCGCGGCACGTCGTGGTGGGTGAGCACGGCGCGCACGCCGGGCAGCGCTTTGGCCTTGGCCGTGTCGATGCGCGTGATCCGGGCGTGGGCGTGCGGGCTGGTGAGCAGGGCGGCGTGCAGCATCCCCGGCAGATCCACGTCGTCGGCAAAGACCGGCTTGCCCTTCACCAGCTTGACGGCATCCACCTTCATCTCCGGCCGGCCCACCACGTCCGTGCTCACGCGGGTATCCACAGTGGGGAAGGTGATGGTGCGCGTCTCGGTCAGCGTCGGCCCGCCGGCCGAGGGCGCGTCCGCGTCCGGCGCGCCGCGCAGCGGCCCAAAGACCGCGTCCAGCGTCAGGCCGCCGGCCTGGATGGGCGGCACACTCTCCCCGCGCAGCACCGCCGCCGCGCGCAGGACCGCTTCCACCGGCTTAACGTAGCCCGTGCACCGGCACAACACGCCGTTGAGCGCGCCGCGCACCTGGGCTTCCGTCGGCCGGGGTTCGGCCGCCAGCAGGGCCTGGGCCGCCAGGACCATAGCCGGCGTGCAGTACCCGCACTGGATGGCGCCGGTCTCGGCAAAAGCCTGCTGAATGGGATGCAGGGCGCGCCCGGCGCCGGCGTCCAGGGCTTCCACCGTCACCACGGTCCGCCCCTCCACTTGCGGCGCCAACAGCACGCAGGTCGGCGTCAGCCGGCCGTCCAGCAGCACCGAGCAGGCCCCGCACTCGCCGCTTTCGCAGCCGTGTTTGACGCTC
>JAGOBN010000502.1 GCA_017999235.1 Anaerolineales bacterium
CCTGGGCTTCGGCCCGTTTGTCGCCGGCTCAATCTGCCTGCTTTTGGCGTTTCTCTACTCTTGGCGCCCCATCCGCTTGAAGGCCATTCCCATCCTTGACCTGCTATCCCATGCCGCCATGCTGGCCGGGCTGCAATTCCTGGCCGCCGCGTGGGCCTTCGAGGGCGGTCCGGCCTGGCTGTGGGTGTTTCCCTTGCTGATGGTCTCAGCGCTCAGCCTGTACGGACAGCTCTTCAACGAACTGCGTGATTTTGACGGCGACCGCCAGGCCGGCGTTACCCACACGGCCAGCTATATCGGGGTGCGCGCCACGCAGTGGTTGATGATGATCTGGCTCGCCATTGGCATCCTCGCCGCCGGCCTCACACTGGGGGTGGTGCAATTGTTCCCCGCCTGGGTCATTGTCCTCATGCTTGCGCTGACCGGCCTGCTGGCATGGCGCCGCCGGCCAAGCGCGGGTCAAGGCCCATCCACCATCAAGTTCCACCAATCCTTTCAGAAGCCGATCGAAATCGCGGCCGCGGTGGCGCTGACGGCTTGGTTCGTAAGCCCATCGGTCGCGGCCTTCCTCAGCCGCGTTGTCTCCCTGCCAATCACCCGGTGAGGCGCTGGGCGGCCCGCTCGAACAGGGGCAGCAGCGTGAAATAGGTGTCCCGATAGAGTTCGTAGGCGGCCGCGTATACCGCCTGGGCCGCCGGCTGGGGCTCATACCGCATGCGGATCCGCACCACGCGCTCACTGGCCTCGGCCAGAGTGGCGTAAGCGCCGACGCCCACCAACGCCAGCAGCGCCGCCCCCAAAGCCGTCGTCTCGGTGATCTCGGGGACCGCCGCCGGCAAACCGGTGACGTCGGCCTTGATCTGATTCCACAGCGGGCTTTTCGCCCCGCCGCCCACCACCCGCAGCTCCTGCAGGTCCAACCCCACCGCGCGCATTTGATCGGTAATGTCACGGACGGCGAAGGCCGATCCTTCCAGCAGCGCCCGCGCAAAATGACCCCGGGTATGGGCCAAGGTGAAGCCGGCGTATGTGCCGCGCGCGTGCTCGTTCCAGGTCGGCGCCATGGCCCCCATCAGGCACGGCAAGAAGGTCAGCCCTTCCGCACCGGGCGGCACGCGCGCCGCCTCGGCGTCCAGCGTTTGGTACACGCTCTGCCCTGGCTGAGCGATCCCGCCGGCGAAGTGGTCTCGAAACCAACGGTAGTTGCCGCCGGAGACAAAACCGGGGTTCTCCAGCAGCCACAGGTCCGGGTCGCCGTGACAATGCGTCTCGATCAGGCCGGTCGGGTCAAAGGCCGGCGCCGGGCTGGCCGCACACACCGGCTCCGCCGTGCCGGCGATGTCGCCGACCAGGCCGGGCCGCACCACCCCCGCGCCGAGGCAGGCGGCGTGTTCGTCGCCGCAGCCGACGACCACCACGGTCTCGGCGCGCAGCCCCAACGCCGCGGCCAGGCTGGGGCGCAGCCGGCCCAGCGGCGCGGTCGCCGGACCCACCGGGGCAAGCCGCGCCGGATCGATCCCAAAAACCCGGCACATCTCGGGCGACCAGCTTTTGGTGCGGACATCCAGCAGCAGAGTTGAGGAGGCATTGGAGTAATCCACCGCCAGCTCGCCGGTAAGGTGATAGGCCAGGTAACTGCCGGGCAGCAGGAAATACGCGGCGCGCTCGTAGATCTCCGGCTGCTGATCGGCCAGCCAGCGGATTTTGGGGGCGACATGCGTGGGATCCAGGTTGAGCCCGGTGAGTTGAAAGACGTGTTCGGCGCTCATCTGCGCGCGGACGGCCGCGCATTGAGCGCCGGCCCGCCGGTCCATCCAGATCAGGCCGGCCCGCAGCGCCCGCCCCTGGGCATCAACCGGCACCACCCCGTCCACTTGGGTGCCCAGCCCCAGGCCGCGCACCTGAGCGGCGGGGATGCCGGTCTCGGCCAGCACCTGCCGCACCGCCGTCGTGAGGGCCTCAATCCAGCGTTCGCCCGGCTGCTCAGCCCACAGCGGCTGAGGGTAATCAATGTCATAGCCCGCGTACGCTTCGCCGGCCAGCGCCCCGGTGCTGGAGAGCAGCACCACTTTGGTGCCCTGGGAACCCACATCGCAGCCAATGACGTATTCCATGGTTCACTCCCGCCGGAGCCAGTCCACCACCGCCCGCACGTTATCGGCGAACGTGCCGGCCGGCACAAACTGCCGCTCAAAAAAGGCCGAGCCGATGGTGAACCCCCAGGCGCCGGCGTCCCGCACTTCGGCCATCCGGCCAAAGGAAGTGATGCTGCCCGCCGAAACCACCGGAATCCGGGTGGCCGCCACCACCTCCCGCAACAACTGGTAGGCATCGCCGGTGTAGCGATACGTCAGCAAATCCAACCCGTGCACGCCCTGCGCCTCCAGGCGCCGGGCATCCGCGACGATGTCGGCGAGGGCGCCATCCAGGATGCTCGGGTGGCTGTGGACGTGGCCGGGGAAGGGATAGTAGCGCGTGGCTTTGTCCCGCATGTAGTGGCCGATGGATGGGAAGAACACGGTTCCCATCAGCAGGTCAAAACCCAGCTCCACGGCCAGCCGCGCGCCGCGCAGCCCGTCCTCTTCGGAGAGGCTGACCACTTCCAGCGCCGTCGTCTTGCCGGCCGCCTTCAGCGCCGCTACCAGGCGGCCCATCTCGGCCGCCGGCAGGCCAACATCCTTGAACCCCCAATATTGCACGGGGACGGCCTGCAGTTCGGTGAATAACGCCAGCGCTTCCGGCACCGTGCGGTCGTAGTGCGTGAGCATGATGATTAACTCGGGCGGGCGGTTGGGCTTGGTCATGACAGCGTCCCTCTCTTCCATTTAGCGCGCCAGATATCCGCTGACTCGCGTCCACCAGGTGTCCGGATCCCATCCCAGGAACAGCGGCAGATCGCCCAGCGTCAGGCGCCGGCGAATGAGCGGCGCGTGCGCGAAGGCAAAGCGCACCTCCGCGGCCGTGGGCGCCGGCGACAAGTGCTCAAAGCGCAGCGGAGAGCCGACGGCCTCCAGGATGCGCGCCGCCAGCTCCGGCGGGCGGGTCAGCGCCGCCAGCTTGGCCCGCACGGCCGGCCACTCTTCCAGGGCGGACTCAAACGCGGCGCGCTGGGCGTGCCAGCGCTCCAGCTTGTGCCGATAATCCGACCAGCACTCGGCCGCGACCTGGCCGCTGGGGTCCAGGGCGCCAAAGGCGGCCTCAATCCGCGCCCGCATGCCGGCCTCGGTGGGATAGCAGGTGTCCACCACCACCTGGGCAGGATCGAAGCGATCCAGGAAGACGCGATAAGCGGACGTGGTGAGCAGCGTGGCCAGCGCCACCTGGGTGCCATGCTGCGCCAACGGCCGCCGCGCCTGTTCAGCTGTTAAATCCAAGACGTGCGAGATGACGTGTTCATAACCCGAGAGCGGCGCGGTGGCATGCGAGAGCGCCATCGCCAGCCCGCCGAGCGCGATCAGTTTCGCCAGCTCGCCCATCCCGGCCAGCGTGCGGGACCGGATGGCCGGCGCCAGGTCCAGGAAAATCTCATCCAGCGGCCCCATCAGCGTCTGGGCGAACTCCGTGTAGGTCGGGTCGATGCCCAGGCGGTACGCCAGCCACCAATCCGCGTAGCTGCCAAACGCCGCCAGCAGGTCGCCCACGCCGGCGGCCGTCATCTCATACGGGGCGTCGCGCAGGGTCTCCAGATCGCACACCAGCACATCCGGATAGCGCGACGCCAACGTGCGTTTGACGCCCCCTACAAAGGTCGGCGCCATATTGGAGGTGTAGGCGCTGACGCTGTTCGCCGTCTGATAGGCCACGTATGGCAGCGGCGCGGCGCCGTGTTCCTGTTGATACAGATGGGCGGCATGCTTGGCGATGTCCGTCACCGCGCCCGAGCCGACCGAGAGCACGGCCATCTGCGGCGCCAGCCGCGCCTGCACGCGCCCGATCTGCGCGAAGTCGGTGTGGACTTGGCCGGTAGCGTCCGGCTCCAGCCAGAGCGGCTCGGGCTGCCAGCCGGCCTGGCGC
>JAGOBN010000025.1 GCA_017999235.1 Anaerolineales bacterium
GCATTGCGCCGCGCGCTGAGAGACACGGCCCGGCCCGGCACATTCTCCGCCAACGACCTGAACCTTTACGCGGCGGCTTGGCAGCAGCCTGGCGCGCTCTCGGCAATGCTGGGCTGGTATCGCGCGGCGGCGCGGGCGGCGTTCCAGCGCCCTGCCGGACCTCGACCGCGCCGCATCACGGCGGAGACACTGATTATTTGGGGGGAGCAGGATGTGGCGCTGGGGGTGGAACTCGCCGAACAGAGTCTGGCTTATACCGAGCGCGGCCGGCTGGTGCGGTTGCCCGACGCCACCCATTGGGTGCAGCACGATTGCCCGGCCGAGGTCACGCGCCTCTTATTGGACCACTTGGGCCGGAGCGCTAACGCGGCGCCGTGATCCGCAGCCACGGGAACGGCGAACGCGGCTGCTCGCCCCACCACCAGCCGGCCAGGCGGTTCAACGGTGCGCGCGGGTTGTACAGCACCTCCGGGCGGAACGGCGCCACGGCCGCCCAGGTGTGGTGGTGATAATCTTCAACCATGAACCCCAGGCTCTTGGATTGATAGTACGCGCGGGTGCGCGCCTGCGCGGCCGGCACCGCCCGTTCGGCATAGAGCGGGCTGTCCAGCAGATGGATCTCGCCGCCCGGCGCCGCCAACGCCAACAAGCGACGCAGCAAGGCCGGCAAGTCCGGGAAGTATTGGATCACGCTCGCCAGCACAATCACATCAAAGGCGTGCGCCGGCAACGGGGCCGTGAAGACGTCGGCGTATAGGAATTTCGCGCGCGTCTGGTCGCTGAACACCCGCGCCGCCTGGGTCAGCTCGCGCTGATTCAGGTCCAGGCCGTAAACCCGGTCGTGCGCCGAAATCGCCGCCAGCTGCCGCGTCAGCCAGCCGTTGCCGCAGCCCACTTCGAGCATCGTCAAGTTGCGCCAGAAGCGCGCCAAATGGTTGGCCAGCCGGCTCAACGAGTCAGCGCGCGCCCCCCACTCACTCTTGAGCGGATGATCGGCCGGAATGTCCGGCAAATCCCGCACGATCTCGTCGCTATACAAGCGAAATTCGCGCGCCCGCACCCGCCAGTAGCGGGTTTCCTTGGCCTGGTAAGGCGCCGGATCGGAGAGATAGTAGACGCCGGCGCGCCGTTCCACGCCGGCCAGCACCGCCTCCAGCGCCGCGCTCATCGCGGCCGGTACTCCGCCGTCAGAGTCACAAAATCGCCCCAGGTGTTAAGGAGCGGCCAGCCCCCCACCCGCTCATCCAGCCGCGTGAGCCAGTGGAACAAGCGCGGGAAGCGGTGGGGGAACCCGTCCATGAAGGCCGGCGGGCTGAAGAGCGCCAGGCTCCGGTATTGGATGGAGCAGAAATCCGGACCGAGGGCGGCCCGCACAGCGGCGGGCGTAAAGTAATACGTGGGCACCGCCGCGCCGGCCACCCGCGCCAGCGTGCGCCCGCGCACCCGGCGCAGCGCCACCCGCCAGCGGCCGCGCGCCAATTGGGCCAGCTCCCACGGGCAGACCGGCGGCATCACCACCCACACCACCTGGCCGCCCGGCCGCAGCACCGCGGGGAGGCCGGCCGCCACCGGCCGCAGATCCGGCGCACAGTTCAAGCCGCCAAAATTGGAGAACACCAGATCGTACGGGCCGCCGGTAACGGCGCGCAGGTCCAGGAACGAGCACGCCTGCACCGTCAGCCGGCCGCCCAGCGCCGGCCCCGCCGCCTTGCGTGCGATCTCGGCCAGCATGCCGTCGGCCACATCGGTGGCGTGCACCCAATACCCGCGCTCCGCGAAGTAGGCGGCATCTTCGCCCGTGCCGGCGTTGAGTTCCAGCAGCCGCGCACCCGGCGCCCGCCGCTCCGTTACCCGCGCCCGCACCTGGCCGCGCGCCCACCGAATCGCCGGATGGCCGGCGCCGTAGGCATCGTAAACGGCCGCCTGGCCGGTGAACCCGCGTTTGACCGCTTCTAAGTCCATGTGCTCCACGTCCGTGTGTTGAGGTCAATTATAGCCAGGAAGCTCCACCGGGCCGCCGCCGCCGTACCACCGGCGTGTCCTTGGCTTGCGGATTCCCGGCCCCCAGGCTAAAATCCTGGGCTTGTATGTTCCAGACACTCACCAGCCGACTCCAGACCGTTTTCGATCAGCTCGCGCGGCGCGGTAAACTCACCGAAGCCGATGTGGACGTGGCCTTGCGCGAGGTGCGCCTGGCGCTCCTCGAAGCCGACGTTCACTTCTCCGTGGTGAAGAGCTTCCTGGACCGGGTGCGCGCGCGCGCCATCGGGGCGGAAGTCTCCAAGGCGCTCAACCCGGCTCAGCAGGTCATCAAGATCGTCAACGACGAATTGATCGCCACGCTGGGCGAGCCGGGGCGCCTAAACCTGCGCGGCGCGCAGCCGCGCGTGATCATGTTGGTGGGCCTGCAAGGCGCCGGCAAGACCACCACGGCCGCCAAACTGGCGCGCAAACTGCGCGCGCAGGGCGAGCGCGTCATGCTGGTGGCCGCGGACCCTTACCGGCCGGCGGCCACACTGCAGCTGGAGACGCTGGGCCAGCAGATTGATGTGCCGGTTTATACCGGCGCCGCCCGCCCGTCGGAGCTGTGCGCCGAGGCCGTCAAGGCCGGCGAACGCCAGGGCAAGACGGCGCTGATCCTGGACACGGCCGGCCGCTCCCAGATCGACGCCATGATGATGAGCGAGATCCTGGCGGTCAAAACGGCCACCAACCCGGTCGAGATCCTGCTGGTGGCGGACGCCATGACCGGCCAGGAATCAGTCCGCATCGCCGAGGCCTTCCACAAGCAGCTCGGCCTGACGGGCTTGATCCTCTCCAAGATGGACGGCGATGCCCGCGGCGGCGCGGCCATCTCCATGCGCTCGGTCACCGGCGTGCCGATCAAGTTCCTGGCCGTGGGCGAGAAGACCGACGCGCTGGAGGTCTTTGACCCCGGGCGCGTGGCCGGCCGGATCCTGGGCATGGGCGATATCCTGGGCCTGATCGAGCGGGCCGAGGCCATGGACAAGGAAAAAGCCCAGGCCGCCGCCGAGCGCCTGGTGGCCGGCGACTTCACCCTGGACGACTTCGTGACGCAATTGCGCGAAGTGCGTAAAATGGGGCCGGTGGGTCAGCTGCTGGGCATGATCCCGGGCTTCAGCGGTCCCAAAATGCAGATCGACGAGCAGGCCGTGGAGAAACAGCTCAAGCGGACGGAGGCCATCATTTACTCGATGACGCGCCAAGAACGCCGCCGGCCGGATGTGCTCAACGCCAGCCGCAAGCGCCGCGTGGCGGCCGGCTCTGGCACCCAGGTCTACGAAGTGAACCAGCTGCTCAAGCAGTTCAAGGACATGCAGAAGCTGATGAAGCAGATGGGGAACAAGAAGCGGCCGGGCGGCCTGGGGCTGCCCCGCTTCCGTTAATTTTGTTAAACTGATCGCGCGCGGCCGGCCGCCGCGGCGGCGGACTCCCTTCAAGTCCCCTCCCGCCCCGAACGCCGGCCCCGCCTGATCTGTTTGAATAATTCGCTTTCAACTCTCCGAGGAGAATGACCGATGGTTCGACTTCGTCTGCGCCGCGTTGGCGGCAAGGCTCAACCCAGTTTCCGGATCGTGGCCGCCGAGCATGAGCATCCGCGCGATGGCCGCTTCATCGAAGAGTTGGGCGCGTACAACCCGCGCACCAACCCCGCCACCATCGTGGTGGACGAGCCCAAGATCTTCAAGTGGTTGAAAAACGGCGCCCAGCCGAGCGATTCCGTGGCCCAAATCCTGAAGTCGAGCGGCACCTTAGACCGCTACGCGCGCTTCAAGACGGGCGAAGCCGCCGAAATGCTGGCGGCCGAAGCGGCCTCCGCCGCCCAGACCCGCAACCTCAACCCCCGGACGACGGACGCCGCGGCCGTCCGCAAGGACCGCCCGGCCAAGAAGAAGGCCAAGAAAGACTAAGGCCCGCTGACGGCCTGAGGCCCAACTTATGAAAGAGCTGGTGGAGTATCTGGCGAAAGCCCTGGTAGACGAGCCGGACGAGGTTCAGGTGAGCGAAGTGGTCACCGGGCCGGATGTCCTGCTTGAACTGCGGGTGGCGCAGGGCGATATGGGCCGCATCATCGGCCGTAATGGCAAGGTGATCACGGCCATCCGCGCCCTGGTGCAAGTCTGCGCCGCGCGCGAAGCCAAACGCGCCACGCTCGAACTGGTCGAAGACTGACCGCTGTCGGCCGCCTATCGCGGAAGGACGAAAGATGAGCGACGATCCCGGTCGTCCCGCGTCTTTCGTCCTTCTGGTTTAACCCTCTATGCCTGACTTACAAATCCTGGGCCGTATCGCGCGCCCGCACGGGGTGCGCGGCGAACTGGTGCTGGACGCCGACCGGACAGCCGCTGACCGCCTGGCGGAGACGGAGACCGTTTACCTGGGCGAGCCGCCGGTGGCGCACACCCTCACCGGCGTGCGCTGGCACCGGGACCGCCTGCTGATCCAGCTGGCGGGCTGCGACGACCGGGACGCGGCGGAAGCGTATCGCGGCCGGGCGCTGGCGGTGGCGCACACGCCGGCCCCGCCGCTGCCGCCCGGCACCTATTACTGGCGCGATATCCTGGGGCTCACCGTGATCACAGATGAAGCCGAGACGCTGGGCGTGATCACCGAAATCCTGGAGACCGGCGCCAACGACGTTTACGTGGTTACCGGCGCGGCCGGCGAAGT
Source organism: Anaerolineales bacterium (assembly GCA_017999235.1). The sequence continues at coordinate 4,693 of JAGOBN010000025.1, forward strand.
GCTGATCCCGGCCGCGCCGGGCGTGGTGTTGAGCGTGGATTTGGACGCGCGCCAGATGCGCGTGCACCTGCTGGAGGGCTTGCGCTGAGCGGCGTCCGGCGCCGTTACTCCGCCAGGCGCTCGTAGAAGCACAGCAGGGTGCTGCCGTACCGGCGCTGGTCGATGAGCGTGAAGTGCCGGAGCGCCTGCTCGCTGTATTCTTTGGGGTCGATCTGGGCCACCACCACGCCGTCCGGGTTCACCCATTCCGGCCGGCGGTCCAGCGCGGTCAGGGTCTTGATCCACAGCTCTTGATACTGCGGCGGCGCGACATGCACGTAGTCAAAGCCCTGGCGGGGATGATTACGCAGGTGGATAAACACATCCGAGCGGATCACGCGCCCCAGCGCCGCCAGCTCGGTGTGGCGCAGATTATCCAGGATCACGCCGGCGGCCGCGCGGCCGGCCTCCACAAATTCGGCGTAGGCGGCCCCGCGGCTGAGCGCTTCGATCCCCACCCCGCCGGTGCCGGCGAACAGATCCAGCACGCGCGCGTCCCGCACTTCGTCGGCCAGGATATTAAAGAGCGCTTCCTTAACCCGGTCCGTAATGGGCCGCGTCCCCTCGCCGGGGACCTGTTTCAGCCGGCGCCCCTTGGCGTTCCCGGCGATCACGCGTAAGCCTGACATGCGTTGATTAAATACAGCGGGGGCGAGTCGGCCCCGCCCCCGCCGCCGTATGCGTTCCAGTTTAGCCGCGGGTCTCGTGCGGCCCCATATTCCAATCCCCGCTGTTGATCTCGTTGATCTGGCCGCGGATCAGGCGCTGCAGCATCTGCGCGCGGACCCGGTCCTCAAGCTGGCCGGCCAGGACCAGCGCGCGTTCAAACGCCGCGGCCGCCTCGGGCTTGGCGCCGCTGGCTTTGTGGACCAGCGCCAGCCCGTACTCCGCTTCCAGATACTCGGGATCCAAGGCCAGCGCCTCCTGCATGGCCTTGAGCGCTTCCATCACCTGGCCCAGGCCGTAGTGGCCCCAGCCCAGGTTGGCGTGCGCGGCCGCGCTGCGCGGGTTGGCGTTGACTGCGGCGCGGTATTTTTCTAGAGCGCTGGGCGGGGTGGGCATGGTGGCTTCGCTCCCGTTAGTTGGTCAGCAAGCCCGGAATTTCTTCCGGATGCTTGGCCACTTTGACGCGCGCCGCCTGCAAGGCCGCCACTTTATCGGCGGCGGAACCCGAGCCGCCCTCGATAATGGCGCCGGCGTGGCCCATGCGTTTGCCGGGCGGCGCCGTCTGGCCGGCGATAAACGCCACCACCGGCTTAGTCATCTTCTTGGAGATGAACTCGGCCGCGCGCTCTTCATCGTTGCCGCCGATCTCGCCGATCAGCACCACTTTCTCGGTCTGCGGATCGCCCTCGAACATCTCCAGGATGTCAATGTAATTCAACCCCTTGACTGGGTCGCCGCCGATCCCCACACACGTGGACTGGCCCATCCCGTTCTGGGTAAGCGCGTGGATGACCTCGTAAGTCAGGGTGCCGGAGCGCGACACAATGCCGACATTGCCGGGCCGCGAGATGTGGCCGGGGATGATGCCGACCTTGGCCTCGCCCGGCGTGAGCAGGCCGGGGCAGTTGGGCCCGATCAGACGGATGCCCTTCTGGTCCAGATACTGGCGGACCTTCATCATATCCTGCACGGGGACCCAGTCCGAGATGCAGACGATGAGCGGCAGGCCAGCGTCGGCGGCCTCGTACATGGCGTCTGGGGCCAGCTTGGCCGGCACATAGATGATTGAGCAGTTGGCGCCGGTGGAGTCGACGGCGGCTTTAACCGTGTCGAAGACCGGCACGCCCTCGAACCACTCACCGCCCTTGCCGGGCGTCACGCCGGCCACCACCTTGGTGCCGTAGGCCAGCATCTGCTTGGTGTGGAAGGAACCTTCGCGGCCCGTGATGCCTTGCACCACCAGGCGGGTGTCTTTGTTGACGAGGATACTCATAGGATTGGGTCCCAAGATCCAAATCCCACGGACCCCCTCCCAGCGGCTGAACGCTGGCGAGTGGGCATTGGGATTTGAGATGTAGTTGGATTAAGCCGCCGCCGCCACGGCTTTGCGAGCGGCATCGGCCAGCGAGGTGGCCGTGATGAGCTTGGCGTCTTCGAGCAGGCGCCGCCCCTCTTCCTCGTTGGTGCCGACCAGCCGCACCACCATCGGCACCTTCACGCCCACTTCGGCCATGGCGGACAGAATGCCGAGCGCCACTTCATCACAGCGCGTGATGCCGCCAAAAATATTGATGAGGATGGCGCGCACCTTGGGCTCGGCCAGGATGATGCGCAGCGCGGCCGAGACTTTCTCCGCGCCGGCGCCGCCGCCGATATCAAGGAAGTTGGCCGGCGCGCCGCCAAAGTGCTGGACGATGTCCATCGTCCCCATCGCCAGGCCGGCGCCGTTCACCAGACAGCCGATATTGCCGTCCAGCTTCACGTAGGACAGGCCGTACTTGCGGGCTTCGGTCTCCTGCGACGATTCCTCATCCAGATCGCGCATTTCGCCCAAATTGGGGTGCCGGAACATGGCGTTGTCATCCAGCACGATCTTGCCGTCCAGCGCCACCAGCCGGCCGTCGCCGGTGATCACCAGCGGGTTGATCTCGGCCAGGGTCGCGTCGGTGTCCACAAACGTCTGGTAGAGGCCGGCCGCCACCACGCTGAAAGCCCGCCAATGTTCGCGCGGCAGGCCGATGGTGTGGGCGATGTTGCGCACCTGGTAATCGCGCAGGCCCATGATCGGGTCAATATATTCGCGGATGATGGCCGCCGGATTGGTCCGGGCCACCTCTTCGATCTCCACGCCGCCCTCGGCCGAGCAGATCACCACCGGCCGGCGCGCGGCCCGGTCATTGGTGATGCCGAAGTAGATCTCTTTCTTGATCTCGGCCGCTTCATCCACCAGCACCTTGCGCACCGGCAGGCCCTTGATGGTCATGGACAAGATCTGGGTGGCGAGGGCCTCGGCCTCCTGCGGGTTCTTGGCCAGCTTGATGCCGCCGGCTTTGCCGCGCCCGCCCACCAGCACCTGGCTCTTGATGACCACGCGGCCGCCCAATTCAATAGCGATATCCCGGGCTTCCTGGGCGGAGTTGGCCACGCGCCCCTTCGGGATCGGCACGCCGCGTTGATGGAACAGTTGCTTGGATTGGTATTCGTGCAGTTTCAAGGGGCCTCCTAGACACAGATCGAAAGGATTCCGGGTGGGCGGTCCAAGGTGGACCAAATGATCAAAGGAGAAGGGCGGCCAGCCAAGGCCGGGAAGGATTATACAACGGGCGGGGCGCCGGCAAAAAGAACGGAGGCGGCCGGCCCTCAGGCCGCCGCCTCCGCTGGGTTGATCGGCCGTGCCCTTACGGAATAGCCGGGAAGCGCATCAGACGGTTGTTGCCGTAATCCACTACCCAGGTTTGTCCCTCGGCATCCACCGCCACGCCGGTGAGGAGCGAGAACGTGGTATTGTCCGCGCCGGCGTCGCCCCAGGTGGTGACAAACTGCCCGTCCCGGTCAAACACCAGCACCCGGTAGCCTTCCGGGTCAGTGGCGTACACCCGGCCGCGGCTGTCCAGTGCCAGATACGGTTTGTTGTCCAGGGATTGCCCGTACCAGGCGCTGAGCGTCCACTCCAGGTCGGCCACGTATTCGCCGGAGGCGCTGTCCTTCCGGAAGCGCTGGATGCGCTGATTCCAGGTGTCGGCCACGTACAATTCGCCGCCATCGGCGCTGACCGCCAGGCCCACCGGCTCGTCGAGCTGGCCCAGCTCAAAACCGCTGCTGCCGATGGTGCTCAGACCGGTGCCGTTGCTGTCAAAGACCACCACCCGGTCGTTGCCGGTATCCGCCACGTACAGATGTCCTTGCGCGTCGGCGACGATGGCGCGCGGCCCATAGAACGAGTCGAACGCGCCGTCCTGATCAAAGCGTCCCCACATCCGGATAAAGCGGCCATCGGCGTCAAACTTCTGGATGCGGTGGTTCCACAGGTCAGCCACGTACACCGCGCCATCCGGCCCCACCGTCAGACCCCAGGGTTCGTTGAACGTGCCGCCCTCGCTGCCGGTGCCTGCGTCCACCTGCCCCAGCCGGCCCCAGGCCCGGACAAACTGCCCGGCGGCATCGTATTTTTCGATGCGGTTATTGCGCGAATCGGCCACGTACACCGAGCCGTCCGGCCCCACGGCCACGCCGCGCGGCCCGTCGAACTGGCCCTCCGCCGGGCCTAGCGCGCCGGTGACCAGGTTGGCTGCCAAAGTCTGGCGGAGAGCGCTGTAGGGATCGGTCTGCGGCGCGGTCACCACCTCAGCCGGCCCAACGCCATAGCTCCAGATCTGGCCGGCGATATCTTTGCGCACATACAGGCGCATGCGGTCCACCAGCGGCCACTTCGCCAGGTCAAAATCCTGGTTGGTAAGCTGGCCGTAGAGCGTGTAGTCGCGGTTCCACCAGATATTAAAGAGCGCCTGGCGCATCTGCGGGTCACCCAGCGCCGTGACAATGCGCTGGGCGATGGTCTGGTCGGTCTTGGGGAAGTAATCCTGCATCGGCCAGACCATGCGGATGTATTCGAACTGGTAGAACCGGTCGCCGAGCAGGGTCTCCACCTTGCTCCAATTGGCGGCGCCGGCGATAACCACCGGCGCGTCCAAAGCCTCGCGGGTCGGCTGGCTGCCATAGAAGGCCTGGTTCTTGAAGTTGCGGAAGTACCAGGTCATGGGCCAGGAGACTTCCGAATCGTAGGCCACCTTCAAACCCAGACCGTCGGTGGTGCGCTGGGAGATGTCTTCCACCTGGCTCATGACGGTTCGCACACCGCGCGAGCCGTGCGCGTAGACCAGGAACTCGTTGGCGTAATCGTAGTTGAGATAAGTGGCGATAAAAGCCGTGCGCGCCGTGAGCAAGGCCAGCCCGCCAAAAGCCGCCAACCCCGTCAGGCGGGCGACGTTGCCCCACCCTAGCGGCGCGGCCAGCCGATAGAGCGCGAACAGGCCGATGCCGGCCACGATCAGCGCCGACACAAAGGCGCTGGTGGCCTGCAACTGCGGCAATTCACTGCCCTGGAAGGGACGCTGGGTCCCCAGCAGCCCCCCGAACACGGCCGCCACGGCCAGCACGGTGACGGGCAGCAGCACGGCCACCACCCAGGCGCGGCGCGCCCGGAAGTGCGACCAGTCGGTGCCGTCAATCAGCCGGCCAAATGCCCAGCCGCTGAGCAGGATCATGGGCAATACGATATGGGTGGTCAGCCACGGCATCTTCTCGCCGGCCACGCTGAAAGCGCCTAGCGCCATCACGGCCCAATAGCCGATGAAAGCCAGGACCGGGAACGGCCGGGGCGGGGCCGAGACACTCTCCGCGGCCTCCCCGTCGGCCGCCGGCCCAGCCTCGGCCGCGGGCGGGAGGGCCGGCCCCTGCCACAGGCGGCGCAGGCCGAGGCCGGCCGCGAACAGCGCGCCCAGCAGCGGCAGGAATTCATACATCGGCAGATTGATTACCAGGTAGTAATACCAGGGCTGGCTGCCGCGCCGGACGCCGTGCTGTTCCATCCAATAGCCCAGCGACCCGATCAGGCCGGTCGCCAGGCCGCCGCCGTTGGTGAAGAACGTGGTGAAGAGCGGGATATACACGCCGTAGAAGATGGCGGCGCAGATCAGGAAGACGCGCGGGTTCCAGAACAGCCCGATGGCGACCGACAGCCCGATCAACAGGATGGTCACGATCAGGGTGGTGCCGGCGTCCGAGCCCAGGAACAGGCCCAGATCAAAGCCGGTCATGGCTGGGAGCGTGTAATTAAGCGGGTTGCGTCCCAGCCCGCGCACCACAAACGACGCCACCTGCGGCAGCACAAACACGCCCATCACCGCGATGACGTCCAGGGCCGGAAAGCGCTTCAAGCCCTCGCGCCCAAAGGCGCGCGCCACAAAGGCCAGGCCGGCGGCCGCCACCAGCGCCGCGCCCAGCCAGGCCAGATCCGCATAGGTTTCAAAGCTGGAAATCGGCCCGCCTTCAGGCGTCGTGCGGCCCGGCACGGCCGGCGACTGCACCTCGCCCGACGAGGGCGGCGCAATCCCCAGCCGGTCCCGGTAAAAGAAGAAGGCCACACCGATGACGGCGGCCACCGCCGCGATCCCCAGGCAGATCAAGAACGGCTGGCGCAGTTCGGGCCTGGGCCAAGCCGTGACCACCAGATCGTAGACCAGGAAGAGCCCCACAAACACCAGGACTATCGCCACATAGATAAAAGACGACTCCATGGTGGCGTAGAACAGGGTCCCCACAAGCGTCAAGGCATACAGGAATTTGGCTTCGCGCCGTTCCAGGTAATTCAACACCAACAGCACGGTCAGCAGGCCCCAGACCATGACATAGGGCTCGTCACGAATGTACCGTGAGTAGTACAGCTGATACGGCGAGATCAGCATGAGGAAGGCGGCCACCAGCGCGCCGGTGCGCCCCAGCCAGCGGCGGTAGTAGTAGCAGATGGCGACGGCGGCGACGCCCAGCAAGGCCGTGGGGATGCGGGAGGTGAAATCGTTGTCGCCAAACAGCCAATACGTGAAGGCGGTCAGGTGGAACTTGAGCGGCCCATGCATCATGGGCGTGTGCACATAGTTGCCGTTCTTGTAGAGATACCAAGAATATTGCGTGTGCAGGCTCTCGTCGTGGCTCATCACCCGCGCGCCCAGATCATAGAAGCGCGTGGCGAAGGCGGCCAGGATCAGGACCAGATACAGGGCCTTCTCCCAATCCAGGGTGATCACCGACCAGAGCGGCCGATCCAGCGTGGAGGAACGTTCGGGCAATGTCGCAGTAGCCATGGGCAGGAATCAGGGGTCAGCAGTAAGTGGATAACCAGCGGGCTTCAGCGCCCAGATTTGGATTTGGGCCGCCGGCCCGCGGTGGGACGGCCTGCGGGACGACCCGCGGCGGGACGGCCACCCGCCGGCCGCGACTGGCGCGGAGCGGGCTGGGCGGCCTCCGGAGCGGCGCGGGATTTGTTGCGGGCCGGCGCCGCACTGCCGCCGCTCGGACGGGCCGGGCGGCGCGGCTTGTCGGCGTCTCCGGGCTTGGCCGCGCCTTGCAGGGCGCGCACTTCCACATTGGTCAGAGGCCGCCACTCGCCGGCGCGCAGTTCGCCCAGGTTCAGCGAAGCCAGGCGCACCCGGATGAGCCGCTCGACGGGCAGGCCCAGCGCGGACCCGATCTCCCGGATCTCGTGTTTCCGGCCCTCGCGCATCACCACGCTCAGCCAGGTGCCGGCGCGGGTCACTTCATCGCGGCGCACCTCGGCCGGCCGCGTTCGGAAGCGCTGGCCGGTTTCCCGGTCTTCCAGCACCACGCCGCGCCGCCAGGCGGCCAGCCGTTCGGCATCCGGCTCGCCCTTCACCAGCACGCGGTATTCCTTCTCCACGCCATAGCGCGGGTGCGTGAGCCGGTTGGCCAAGTCGCCGTCATTGGTCAACAAAATCAGGCCCTCGCTGTCCAAGTCCAGCCGGCCCACCGGGTAGAGGCGCGGCGTGGACGGCACCAGATCCACCACCGTCTGCCGGTCGCCTTGCGCTTCCAGCGAGGAGACCACGCCGCGCGGCTTATGCACCAGGAGATAGGTCAGGCGCTCGCGCGCCAGCGGCTCCCCATCCAGGGTGATGGTATCGCGCGCCGGGTCGGCTTTCTGGCCCAGCACCGCCAGCTGGCCGTTGACCCGGACGCGGCCCTGGGTAATGAAGTCTTCACAAGCGCGGCGCGAGCCGTGGCCGGCTTGGGCCAAGAGTTTCTGCAAGCGTTCTTCCATCGGGCGTCTCGTTTCAGGGTTGCGGCGGGGCCGGAATGGGCGTCAGGCCCGGCGCGCGCGGCGGCAAATGGGTGAGCGCGGCCACGGTAGCCACGGTCGGATTGGAGAGCGGGGTCCGGGCCAGCACCTGCGGCGCCGGCGCTTCTGGCACGGCCAGGGCGGCGGCGAAGGTTGGCTCCGGCGCGGCCTGCACGCCGCTGACGCCCAACTGGCTGACAGCCAGAAAACCGGCCAGGAGGCTCAGGCTCATGGCCGCCCACATCGAGCGGCCGGCGGCCCAAGCCCCGGGCACCGGCGCGGGAAACAAGCGGCCGCGCACCCGCGTCCAGGCGCGGCCCGGCTCCACCGGCAAAGCGTGCAGCGCGGCGGCCAGGGTACGGAGCGCGCGCTCGTCCGGGTCTAGGGCCATCCCGCCAACTCCGTCAACATCTGTTCCGGCGCGGCGCCGGCGGCTTCAAAATACCGGCGCATGCGCTCAATGCCCAGCCGCACCCGCGAGTCGGCGGTCTTGGGGTTGCAGCCGAGCGCTTCCCCCAGTTCGCGGAAGCGCAGTTCGCCCAGATACCGCAGGACCACGGCCTCCCGCAAGGGCGCCGGCAGGGTCTGCAGGGCCGCCCACAACTGGGCGCGCACCCCGCGCCGCTCCAGCGCGGCTTCCACAATCCGCGGCGTCGCCGGCGCCACGCCGGCCAGCGCTTCCAGCGGCAGTTGCTCCAGCCACTTGCGCCGGCGCTTGTTGCGGCACCGGCTCAACGCAATGGTGAAGAGCCAGGTCCGGAAGGCCGCCCGCGCCGGGTCATACTGCGCCAGCCGGCGGAAGGCATATACAAAAGTGTCTTGCGCCACTTCCTCGGCGTCCGCCAGGTCGTTCAACAGCGCCAAACACAGCCGGAAGACGGGCGGATACTGGCTGTGGAAGAGCTGGCCGCAGGCGGCCTCCTCACCGCGCGCCCCGCGCGCGATGCAGTCCGCCAGAACCGGGTCAACCGCCGGGGCTGAATTCATTGTGAGTGATACACGGTCAGCGGCCATTTTGCCCACTCCCGCAGTATGGCACGGAATGATTAAGCGCCGCTGACAAAATCAACCCTTCAGAATTTCCAGCTGCTGGGCCGTCCGCAAGCCTTCCAGGTTCAGCGGCGGCAGGTTATCCAGCGAGTTCAAGCCGAAGTGCTGGAGGAATTCCGGCGTGGTGGCGTACAGTACCGGCCGGCCCGGGCCTTCGGTGCGGCCGGATTCTTCGATCAGGCCCTTGGTCAGCAGGTTCTTGATGACGCTGTCCGAGTTGACGCCGCGCACGGCCTCCACCTGCGGGCGCGTCACCGGCTGCTGATAGGCGATGATGGCCAGGGTTTCCAGCGCGGCTTTGGAGAGCGGCGCCGAAGCCGCCAGGCCCAGGAACCGTTGCACTTTGTCGGCGGCCGCCGGCGCGGTGGTCAACTGCACCTTGTCGCGGATGCGCTGCAAGTTCAGGCCGCGCTCCGCGTACTCGCGCTCCAAACCGTCCAGGGCGTCTTCAATCTCCCGGACTGGGAATTCCAGGGCCTCCGCCAGGCGCGCCACCGGCACCGCGCCTTCGGCCACAAAGAGCAGACTCTCCACCAAGGCTGGCAGGCTCAGCGTGACCGCCGGCGGGCCAACCGGGAGCTGCTCCAGTTCGGGCTCCTCGGCCGGCGCCGGCTCAGGCGCGGTCTCAGGCGCATCCGGCGGGAAGGCCGCGGCCGGCACCGGCTCGGCCTGCAGTTCAAAGACGGGCTCCGCGTCTGGCTCCCGCTCACGCTCCGATTCAGCCGCGGCCGCAACGGCCGGCTCCGGCAGCGCTTCGTCCGCCGGCGGCGCGTCCGCAACCACCTGCTCCAGCTCGGCGTCAGGTACGGCCGGCGCTTCAGCGGCCGGCTCGGCTTCCATTCCGGGCTGGGGCTGACTCTCCGCCGTCCCTTCAGGCTCGGGCTCCGCTTCGGATACGGCCGGCGCTGCGGGGTCGACGTCCGATTCCGCTACCGGATCCGGCTGCTCGTCAGATCCGGCCGTGATCTCAGCCCCGGCGGCCGGCTCAAGTTCGGCCGCCGGCTCGGGTTCGGCCGCCGGCTCGGTTTCCGCCGCCGGCGCGGGTTCCGCCGCCGGCTCGGTTTTCGCCGCCGGTGGGTCGGCCGGCTGAGGCACAGCCGGCGGCTGAGAGACAGCGGGCGGCAAATTGCCCGGCGTCCACTGATTGTCCACAACGAAATTCCCCGGATCGGGCGTGCTATAATCGCTTGACATAGCTTCAAATCCATAGAGGACGAAGGCCGGGAAAAGCCGGCGGCTCTGCCGCCCAGCCCGTCTTTCGTCCTTAGTGCTTATCTACAACCGAGGTCCTGGTATGCGAATCCTTCTAGTTCTCAGCGTGCTTGCCCTGGCCGGCCTGGCCTGTGATCTTTCCGTGGGCGGCCCCACCCCGCCCGGCTCGCCCATCCCCGTCTCCACCGAGGCGGCCGGCGAACTCACCACCCTGTGGAGCGACGCCGCTAC
>JAGOBN010000503.1 GCA_017999235.1 Anaerolineales bacterium
GACTAACCGGAGGCTGAGATTAGAGCCCCGCGCGGCGCGGCGGATGGCCGCAATCAGCGCGCCGATGCCTTCATGTTTGGCAACAAAAACCGCCTCCGCCGCCTGAGCCCGCGCCCGCGCCACCAAACTGTCATGCAGGCTCAAAATGACCACGGCCGAGGCCGGCGTAATCTGGTGCAGTTTCTCCGCCGCGGTCAAGCCATCCATCCCCGGCATTTCAACATCCAGAATCACCACATCCGGCTTAAGATCCCGCGCCGCCTTCAGGGCTTCCAAACCGTCGCTGGCCTCGCCCACGATGTGCAGGTCGGTCTCCAAACCCAGGCTCATCCGTAACCCGCGCCGGATGGCGGGTTGGTCATCTACGAGCAGTATCCGAATCGTCATGCTTGGCATAAAGTAAACCTTCACTGGCTCCCACGCCTGCGCGCAAAGCCTGAGCCGACAGTCCGCCTTAAGGCGGAGGCCAGACTGGCCCCCGCCGTGGACAATCGCTTTAGCCACGCCGCCGGCGCAACGCCATCATCCCGCCTCCGGGCGCGCTTGGCATCCGCCCGCGCGCGGACTGACCGTCGGTCTTTGGGGGGAAGCCGGCGCGCGCGATGCTATAATCCAGCGCACAAGCCCTATGACCATCGACATTTTGCTGGCCGACGACCACAGCGTGGTGCGCCAGGGCCTCCGGATGTTCCTCAACTTGGACCCCGAACTCCAAGTGGTGGGCGAGGCCGGCCACGGCGCGGAAGCGGTGGCGTTGGCCGAGAAGCTGCAGCCGGACGTGGTGCTGATGGATTTGGTGATGCCGGTGATGAGCGGGTTAGACGCTACCGCCGCCATCCGGCGCCAGCCGGCTGCCCCGCAGGTGATTGTGCTGACCAGCGTCATCGAAGAGGCCGCCGTCACCGCCGTCTTCCGCGCCGGCGCCATCGGTTATCTGCTGAAGAGCACCGAAGCGGACGACCTGCGCCGCGCGATCAAAGCGGCCGCCGCCGGCCAACCCCAGCTCGCGCCGACCGCGGCCGCGCGTCTGCTGGCCGAGACCCAGCAAGCCGCGGTCCCTGGCGCGCTCGCCGAACACGAGAACGAAGTGCTGCGCCTGGCGGCCCAGGGCCTCTCACCCGAAGCAATCGCGGGCCAATTGTTGGTGCCGGAAATGGCGGTGCAATCCGCCTTGCGGGATATCCTCGCCAAACTCCGCCTGGCGGACCAAGCCCAGGCGGCGCTGCTGGAACTCTCCAATCAACTGCTCAGCCGGCCCGACCCGGCCGCGCTCATGCACACCCTGGCCCAGGCCGCGCAGCGCCGCCTGCCCTGCGACGCGGCGGCGGTCTTGCTGTTGGCCGACGACCGCGACACCCTGGTCTTCCAGGCCGCCAGCGGCTGGCGCCAGGACCCCGCGGCCGGCCCGCCCGTGGCGATCGAGCGTGAAGTGGCGCAGGTGCTGCACACCCTCCAGCCGCGGCAGACCATAGATCTCGCCGCCGGCCCGCTGGACCCAGCCGAGGCCCTCTGGCTGAGAGAGGGCTTCCGCGGGCACGCGCTGATCCCGCTGGTGGCGGAGGGCCGCGCGGTCGGCCTGCTGGCGCTGAACCATCGCCGGCCCCGCCGGCTGAGCGATGACGAGCTGCACTTTCTGCAATTGCTCGCCAACCAGGCCGCTCGCGTGTTGGACCAAGCCCGCCGGCTCCAGACCGAGCGCGCGCAGCACGGCCTGGAAGAAGACCTGGCGGTCGCGCGCGAGATCCAACTGAGTTTGCTGCCGGAGCACAGCCCGCGCGTGGCCGGCTGGGAGTTCGCGGCGGCGTATCAGGCGGCGCGGCTGGTGGGCGGCGACCTATATGACTTTATTGAACTGCCCGGCCAGCCGGCGCGGCTGGGCCTGCTCATCGCCGACGTCTCCGGCAAAGGCGCGGCGGCGGCCCTGTTCATGGCGCACAGCCGGGCCGTGATCCGCGCGGCGGCCCTCACCGAGGCCGGCCCCGCGGCGACGCTGGCCGCCGCCAACGCCGCGATCCTGAAAGACAACCACACCTGTCAGTTTGTCAGCGCGTTTTACGCCCGCCTGGATCCCGGCGGCGGGCGGCTGACCTACGCCAACGCCGGCCATAACCGGCCGCTGTGGTGGCACGCCGCCACCGGGGATTTCAGCGAGCTGGGCGGCCGCGGCACGGTGCTGGGCCTGCTGCCCGCGATTGAGCTGGAAGAGTTCGAGATCGCGCCGGCGCCCGGCGATCTGGTGCTGAGCTACACCGACGGCATCACCGAGGCCATCAACCCGGCGGAAGAGCTGTTCGGCGAAGCCCGCCTGCGCGCCGTGGTAGCCGCCGTGGAGCCCAAAACACCCGAGCGCGTGGTGGCCGCCATCCTGGAAGCCGTGCGCGCCTTCAGCGGCCCCGCGCCGCAAGCGGACGATTACACCCTGGTGGTCGCGCACTGCCGCGCGCCAGCCGCCTGACCAAAAGAGAGCCGCCCATGCCCATTCGCATCATGCTTGTCGACGATCACACGGTTGTGCGCCAGGGGCTGCGCATGTTCCTGGCCCTCGACCCCGAACTGCAGGTGGTGGGCGAAGCCGAGAACGGCGCCGACGCCATCCGCCTGGCCCAAGAGCTGCAGCCGGAGGTGGTGCTGATGGACCTGTTGATGCCGGTGATGGACGGCATCACGGCCATCGGCATCCTGCGCCGCGACCTGCCGGAGACCGAGGTGATCGCGTTGACCAGCGTGCTGGAAGACGAAAAGGTGGTGGGCGCGGTGCGCGCCGGCGCCATCGGCTATCTGCTCAAGGACACCCAGGCGGATGAACTCTGCCGGGCCATCAAAGCCGCCGCCGCCGGCCAGGTGCAGCTCTCGCCCCAAGCCGCCGCCCGGCTGATGCGGGAAGTCAAGGCGCCGGAAAGTCCGGAAACGCTGACTGAACGCGAGACCGAAGTGCTGCGCCTGCTGGCCAAGGGACAGTCCAACAAAGAGATCGCCCAGACCTTGGTGATCGGCGAAAAAACCGTCAAGACGCACGTCAGCAACATCCTGGCCAAGCTCAGCGTCCCCAGCCGCACCCAGGCCGCGTTGTACGCGGTGCGGATCGGGCTGGTCTCGGCGGATGCCACCGGCTGACGCCCCGGAGATCATGGAGATGCCCCGCCGCCCCGCCGCCCCCGCCGGCCTGTCCCGGCGCAGTTTCCTCAAGGTGGCCGGCCTGGCCGCCGCCGCCGCCTGCGCGCCGGCCCCGCGGCCCGCGCCCGCCAGCGGCCCGGTGCAGTTGGTGTACCAGGACTGGCGCACCGAGTGGTTTCCGCCCATGGCCCAGGCCATGCTCGAGGAATTCCACGCCACCCACCCCAACATCCGCGTCTTCTACACCCCGGACCCGGAGGGCCTGCGGGACAAAATGCCGGCGGCCCTGGCGGCCGGCACCGCCCCGGATGTCTTCCAGGGCTGCTGCGACTATTTCCCCGCCTGGGCCCAGGCCGGTTATCTGTTAGACCTGCGCCCCTACGTCGCCGCCGACGTGACCGCGGACACCATCGCCGATTGGGATCCGGCTCAATATCAGGCCCTCTTCACGGGCGCCGGCCTGCAATTCGGCCTGCCCAAATATCACGGCGCGCTGGCGCTGTACTTCAACAAAGACCTCTTCGATCTGTATCAGGTGGACTACCCCTCCACCGCTTGGACCTACGCCGACTACGCCGAGGCCATGCGGCGGCTGACCCACGATCAAGACGGCGACGGCCAGATTGATGTGTGGGGCAGCATGCTGGAGCCGATCTACGACCGGGTGCAGGTGCATGTCAACGCCTGGGGCGGGCATTACGCCGATCCCAACGACCCGCGCCAATGCCGGCTGACCGACCCGGCGGCGCTGGAGGCCGTGGAGTGGCTGCGCGCCCGCCATTGGGATGACCAGACCATGCCCACCTCGCTGGCCGTGCAGAAGGTGGCGCCGCGCGCGGCTTTCGCCGCCGGCCGGCTGGCGATGGTGGAAGACGGCTCGTGGGCG
>JAGOBN010000504.1 GCA_017999235.1 Anaerolineales bacterium
CCCATACCGGGCGCGCAGGGCGGCATCGCCGGCCAGGCGGCTGAGCGCCTGCGCCAGCGCGGCCGGGTCGCGCGGCGGCACCACCAGGCCGGTCTCGCCGGCCCGCACCACAAAGGACGTGCCGGTGCCGATTTCCGTGGTCACGCAGGGCAGGCCGCTGGCCATCGCTTCCACCAGCACCAGACCGAAAGACTCCGCGCGCGAGGTGGACGGCAGGACGAAGAGATCGGCCGCGCGATACAGGTCCGGCAGCGCCTCATCCGCCACGTTGCCCAAAAAGCGCACGCGGCCGGCCAAGCCCAGGTCCGCCGTCAGACGCTCCCAGGCCGCGCGCTGGGGGCCGTGGCCGGCGATGAGCAGGCGCGGCGCGCCGGCCACTTGCGGCCAGGCGCGTAAGAGATCGTCGACCCCTTTATAGTGGCGCAATTGCCCCACATACAACCCGGTCAGCGGGCGCGCCGGCTGCGGCTCGGCGGCCTCTGCCGGCGTAAAGCGCGTCAGGTCCACGCCCAGCGGCACCAGGGCCAGTTGGTCCGGCGCCAGCCCGCGCAGATATGGCGAGGTCCGCGCGAAGTTGGGCGTGCTCACCAGCACCCGCGCCGCGCCGGCCAGCAGGCGCCGGTAGAACGGCCCATAGGCGGCCATCACCAGGCGCTGCGCCAGACGGGTGACATCGGCCTGGATGCTGACCACATACGGCCGGCCGGCGCCGGCCAGCCCTTGCGCCAGTTCGCCCACCGGATACGGCGCTTGCAGATGGGTGATCTCCGGCCGCTGCCCGCCGAGCAGCCGCACCAGGCTGGGGCTGAGCGGCGTGGAGGCCACGGTCGCCAGCCGGCCGGCTTTGATCACGCGCACGCCGTTTAGGTCCAGAAGCTCCGTCCGCCGGCCCCGGGCCGTGACCAGCACGGTGACGGCATGGCCGCGCCGCGCCTGCGCCTCGGCCAAGGCCCGGATATGGTTCTCAATGCCGCCCACCACCGGGGCGTAATCCTTATACACGTGCAAAATGCGCATGGCGAAATGATATGATTAGCGCCGCGAGGAGACGGCATGCCAGCGGCGACAATTCCACTTAATCCCTTACGCGCCATTGAAATCGGCCTCGGCACCTGGCAATGGGGCGACCAACTGCTTTGGCGCTTTGGCCAGGGCTATGGCGAGGCTGATCTCCGCGAGGCGTTCGATGTCAGCCGCGCGGCCGGCGTCACGCTCTTCGACACGGCCGAGGTCTACGGCCTGGGGCGCTCGGAACGCTACCTTGGGCAATTCATCCGCGCCACCCAGGCCCAGGTGCGGATCGCCACCAAGTTCGCGCCCCTGCCCTGGCGCTGGACCCGCGGCGCGTTGACCCGCGCCCTGCGCGGCAGCCTGGGCCGGCTGGGGGCGCCGGCGGTGGATCTGTATCAGATCCATTGGCCGGCCCCGCCCGTGCCAGTGGCAACGTGGATGGACGCGCTGGCCGACGTCCAATCCATGGGACTTGTGCGGGCGGTGGGCGTTTCCAACTACAATCCGGCGCGCACCCGCCAGGCCTTTGCCGCGCTCCAACACCACGGCGTGCCGCTGGCTTCGAACCAGGTGCGCTACAGCCTGCTCGACCGGCGGATTGAGCACACCGGTTTGCTGGCGCTGTGCCAGGAACTCGATATCCGCGTAATCGCCTACAGCCCGCTGGCACAAGGCTTGCTGTCCGGCAAGTATTCGCCGCAGACCCCGCCGCCCGGCCTGCGCGGCCGGACCGCCGCCCGGCTGCTGGCCCGGATCGAACCGCTGATCGCGGCGCTGAGCGCTATTGGCGCCGCGCACTGCGTGGCCGGCCAGCCCAAGACGCCGGCCCAGGTGGCCCTCAACTGGTGCGTGTGTAAAGGCACCCTGCCCATCCCCGGCGCCAAGACCGCGGCGCAGGCCCGGCAAAACGCCGGCGCGGTGGGCTGGCGGTTGACCCGCGCCGAGGTGGCGCAGCTGGATCAGCTCAGCGACCAGGTGACGGCGGCCGCGCATTGAGCGCCGCCAGCAGCCCCCGGCACGCGCCCTCGATCAACTGATAGGCGGTCTCAAACAGGCGCTGATCGCCGTAATACGGATCGGGCACGTCGTAGTCCGCGCCGGCCGGCGGATCATACGCCCGCAAATACTGGAGCTTGGCGCGGTCGGCGTCGGAGCTGGCCAGGGCCGCTAAATCCGCGTAGACCTCGCTGTCCAAAGCCAACACCAGATCAAAGCGCTCAAAATCCCGGCGCTGAAATTGCCGCGCGCGGCTGGTGAGCGTCAGGCCGTGGGCCTGCGCCACGCGCTGCGCGCGGGGGTCCGGGGCTTCGCCCACATGCCAGCGTCCCAGGCCGGCCGAGGCCGCCTCAAACGCCTCGGCTTGGCCGGCCTGCGCCGCCAGCTGGCGGAAGACGCCCTCCGCCAGCGGGCTGCGGCAGATGTTGCCCATGCAGACAAAACAAATCCGGGTGGTCATGCGCGGGGGCCGGCCGGGGGTCAGGCTTTGCCGAGCAAAATGGCCGCGAAGCGCGGGTCGCGCTCGATGGTCAGGCGCAGCCCCTCCGCCAAGCCCACGCGCGGCCGATAGTTGAGCTTTTCGCCGGCCAGGGTCAGGTCCGCGCACAGCCGCGAGACCCCCCCGCCTTCGGAAGGCGTGTAGATCACGTCCAGGGCGCTGCCGGCCGCGCGCTGCACCTGCCCGGCCAGCTCACGCACGCTGATCTCCTGGCCGCTGCCCACATTGATCGCCCGCCGGTCCACGGTCTGCGCGGTGGCGGCGGCGGCCAGGGCCTCCAGTACATCATCCACATACACGTAGTCCCGGGTCTGCCGGCCGTCGCCGTGCGCCACCAGCGAGCCGCCGGTGAGCGCCTGCCGGATAAACCGCGGGATGACGGGCGCGTGCGCGGCCGGCAGGGGCTGGCCGGGTCCATAGGCGTTGAAGACGCGCAGGGCCACGGTCTCGATCCCCCACAAAGCTCCGATGGTGCGGACGTAGTATTCGGCGGCGAGCTTGCTCACCGCATACGGGCTGCGCGGTTCGGGCGCCATGGTCTCCCGCACCGGCTGGACGCTCTGCTCGCCATACACGGCCCCGGAAGAAACCAGGACCACGCGCTTGACGCCCACATCGCGCATGGCCTCCATCAAGCTGACCGTGCCGCCGACGTTGACGGCGTTGTACTCGCGCGGGTAGAGGATCGACTCGGCCACCGAGACGCGCGCGGCCAGGTGGTACACGCACTCCACCCCCTGCAGCAAGGTCCAAAGTTTGGGACGGTCGTTGACGTCGCCGCGCGTAAACAACACCTGCGGGAGCAGGCGCGCGGGCTCGCCGGCCGAGAGGTCATCCAGGCCGCGCACGCTGTGGCCGGTGACGGCCAGGCGGTTGGCCAAGGCGGCGCCCAGAAACCCGGCCGCGCCGGTGACTAAGAAGTTCATGAGGGCGCGATTATAGCATCCCGCTATGCTATGATCGCGGCCATGTCCGCGCCCCCCCGGCCATTCGCGCGTCTGCTGACCGCCGGCTCCTGGCTGATCGAAAAACTGGCCTGGGCCGCGCTGGGGTTCGCGCTGGCGCTGGCCCTGCCCGGCGAGGCCGGCCGCGCCCACACCCTGCCGGAGCGCGTCCGCGCCTACACGCGCGGGATCGAGTTCGATTTTGTGGGCTGGACCGTGGACACCGGGCTGGGCAAGGCGCGGCAGGCCAGCCTGGGCGAGCAGCGCTTCCTGGCCGACCCGGCCCGCCGTCAGCTGGTGCAGGACTACTTTGCGCTGCGCCGGCAGTTGGACCAGGTGGAGGGCGAGATTGCGGCGCGGTACGCGGACCCGGCCGTGGCCGATCCGGCGGCGGCCACCGCCGCTGAGCGCGGCCAGCAGGCGGAATTGCGCGCCCAGCTGGCGGAACGCCAGCCGCCCACGGAGGCCATCCTGCAAGAGCAGGTGGCGGCCGTGTTCGCGGACTACGGCCTGGCGCTGGGCGGCCAACTCCTGCCGCCGGTCAGCTT
>JAGOBN010000026.1 GCA_017999235.1 Anaerolineales bacterium
CCGCTAAACCCCACGTGAACACTCCAAATATAGCGCGGCCCAGGGGGGATGCACAAGAGGCAGGCTTTGCGCGCTGGCCAGCCGACTGGAAGCGGGTCAGGCCGTCACGTGATCGCGCACGCTCTGACAGCGCGCGCAGGCCGGCGCCGCGCAGAGCAGGGCGGCCGGGTCGCGCTGGAGCAGGGCCTCGACCGTGGTCAACAGGTCCGCCAGCGGTAGCCGCTGAATCAAGCCGCCGCCGACGCGCGCGGCGCGGGTGAAGGCGGTGACGTGCGGGAGCAGGGCGTTGAAGCCGTCCGAGCAGCCGGGCCAGCCCGCGCACTCCCGCACCCCGGCCGCGGTGAGCGCCCAGCGCACAAAAGACTTGCGGCCGGCGCGCTGTTCAGCCAGGTGGATGGCCGCGTTGCGCGTGTGGTCCACGCCCAGGAGCAGGACGTCCCCGCCCTCGGCCGCCAAGCGGTCCAGGGGCGCCCACGGGTCGGCCAGGGTCTGCGCGGCCAGCAGCCGCTCAGCGCCGGCGCCCACGGCCGTGAACGACAGCAAAGGATGGGAGGAGCGGCGCGCCTCGGGCAGACAGCGGAGCGTCTCCGCCGTCACGCCCATGTCAGCGTGGGCGGGCAAGTCCGGGTGGAAGAGTTCGGCCTCGGCGTTTTGGGCCTGATGATCGCCGTACTGGAGGCCGTTGGCGGGCGGGCCGACCCGGGGCGTGATCTGGCATTGGCCGGTAAAAGCCGGCATCAGCACCAGGCCGGCGCCCGCCGTCAGCGCGCCGGCCAACACTTCGGCGCCGCCGCGGACGTGTCCAAAGGCCGAGAGCGAAGCGTGCACCACGACCCGGCTGTCCGGGGTGAGGCCCACCTCGCGCAGGCCGCGCTGCAGATCGCGAAAAGTAATGTCTTTCATACTCGGTATGGTATCCCAAAGCCGGAAATGCACAATTGATGCCAAACCGCCGCGCTGGACCGCCGGCGGCCCGGAGGCGCTGGACCGCCGCGTTTTTGTCTGGGCATCAATCATGCTATATTCGCTCCCATGTGGTCCTCTTTGCGCCGCCTGGCGGCGCGCCTGTTTCGCCGCCCGTCCGCGGACAACGCCCCGGCTCCTCAGCCGGCCGGCTCGCCCGTCATCCGCCTGACCCTGCGCCGTCGCCAGGTGCCGGTGCTGGTCTTGCTGGGGCTGGCCAATCTGGCGCTCATCATCGGGGCGACCGCCTATATCAGCGTCACGCTGGCGGCGGATACGGCCCCGCTCCCCACGCCCACGGAGCTGTCCTTGGCCGTCATCAACACCGAGGTGGCGCGGCGTCTGCCAACCCAGGCGGCGGCGGTGACGGTGGCCGTGACCCCGGTGCCGATCGGGCCGACGCCCACCGCGCCGGCCAATCCGCTCTCCATCGGCGGCACGGTCTTCTACGCCTACCGCAGCAATGGGCGCACCAACTTGTGGGCGCACGTCCTCAGCCGGCCGGACCCTCAGCGGCTGACCGCCGGCCCGTGGGATGACCGTGATCCCGCCATCAGCCCGGACGGGCTGGCCCTGGCCTTTGCCTCGCGCCGCGAAGGCAGCTGGAACTTGTATGTGGTGGCGCTGGCCACGGGCGACGTGCGCCGGCTGACCACGGGCCTGGAATACAAGGGCAATCCGGTCTGGAGCCCGGACAGCCAGTGGCTGGCGTATGAGACCTATCGCGATAACAACCTGGATATCGCGCTGCTCAACGTGGTCACCGGCCAGACGTTGGACCTGACCACCAACCCGGCCGCCGATTACGAGCCTACGTGGGCGCCGGGCGCCGGCCGCGAGATCATCTTTGTCTCGATGCGCAGCGGCAACCCGGATTTGTGGGTGCGGTCGTTGGACAAGCCCTTTGACAGCGACGCTCGGCAGTTGACCAACACCGCGGCGGTGTTTGAGACCAACCCGGCCTTCAGCCCGGACGGCCAGGCCGTGATCTATACGGACGCGCTCTCGCCGCAGGGGATTGTGTACACGCGTTCGGCCACGGACCCGGCCGCCAAGCCGCGCGAGGCCGGCCAGGGCCAGCACCCCATCTGGTCGCCGGATGGCTCCTCGCTCCTGGCGGTGGTGCCGGAAGAAGCCGGCGCCGGCTATCTGGCCGCCGCGCCGCTCGGCCAGCCCGGCTTCGCGCAGATCCTCTTTCGGCCGGAGACCGGCCAGTTAGGGTCCATCACCTGGTCGCCCATCGAACTGCCCGCCAGCCTGCCGGGGTCGCTGGGGCAAGCCGCCCAGGCCGCCGATGCGCCGCTGTGGGCGGAAAGCCTGTCTAGGCCGGCCGGCGGCGATCCCGCCTATGCCTTGGTTGCCCTGCCGGATATTAACGCGCCGGACCCGCGCCTCTCGGACCGCGTGGATGACGCTTTCACCGGGCTGCGCCGGGCCGTGGCGCAGGCGGCCGGCTGGGATTTCCTGGCCACGCTGGATAACGCCCTGACGCCGCTGCGCGCGCCGCCGCCGCCGTCCATGGAAGCGGATACTTGGCTGAAGGCCGGCCGCGCCTTTGATTTCTCCCAGGCCGCCACACAGGCGCACTGGGTGGAGATCACGCGCGAGGATTACGGCTTCCGCACTTACTGGCGCGTGTGGGTGCGCGCCCGCCTGCAGGATGGCAGCCTGGGCGAACCGCTGCGCGTGCCGCCGTGGGATTTTGACGCGCGCTACTCCGGCCGGCCGCAGCCGTACGATCAAGGCGGCGAATACTTCACCGCGATGCCGTCCGGCTATTTTGTGGATTTCACCAGCCTGGCGGAAGATTACGGCTGGACGCGCGTTTCGGCCCAGGCCAACTGGCGCGCGTTCTTTCCGGGGATTCTGTACTGGCGCTATGAACAACGGGCCGGCCTGGATTGGCTGGACGCCATGCGCGAGATCTACACCGCCGCCCAGGTCGCCACGCAGACGGCGGTGCCGTCGCCCACCGGCACGCCCACTATCACGCTGACGCCCACCATCACGCGCACGCCCACCGATACCGCGACGCCGACGCGCACCAATACGCGCACGCCGCGGCCGACCGCCACGCCCACCATTACGCGCACGCCCCGGCCGACGCTGACGCCCACCATCACGCGCACGCCCCGGCCGATCATCATCACCGTGATTATCACGGCCACGGCGCCGGTCACGCCCACCCCCACGGATGCGGAGCCGTTCCTGCGGCCATGACCCAGACAATGCCTCTCATTTCCGGGCGGGGAAAGCCGCGGCGCCTGGCGCGCGCCTGGTTCTGGGTCTGGGGGGCGGGCCTCTGGCTCGGCCTCTCCGGCTGCGGCGCGCCGGCCCCGTTGCCTTTGGTGGCCACCGAAGCGCTGGCGGCGACGCCGGCCCTGGAGGCCTTCGCGCCCTTCGATACGCCGACCCCGCTGCTGGAAGCGCCGGCGGCCACGCCCGTGTTTGTGCCCACGTTGCTGCCGGAGACCGGGCCGGTGGCGGTGCCCACCATCAACGCCGAAGACCCGCTGCGCTTCACCTTCCCCACGCCCGTGGTCTTCCACACGCCTGAAAATTGGCGCCCGCCTGTCCAAGGGGTGCCGCTGTCGGTGCGCTCGCAGGACCATTTTTGGTTCGCGCGCCCCATCGCCTCGGACAGCGTCAATTGGCCGCTGGGCTCCTACCGCTATGGCAGCGACTATTTTGGCCAGATGAACGTCCACGCCGGCATCGACATTGACGCGCCGCTCGGCACGCCGATCCTGGCCTCCGGGCCGGGGCAGGTGATCTGGGCCGGCTGGGGCCTGTTTAACTTCGACCCCCGGCGGATTGATGATCCGTACGGCATTGCCGTGGCCATCCGGCACGATTACGGCTTCCAGGGCCGCAACTTGTACACGCTCTACGCCCACATGGAGACCCAAGCCAACCTCTTCGTCGGCCAGCGGGTGGAGACCGGCCAGCTCTTGGGGTGGGTGGGGGTGACGGGCAACACCACCGGCCCGCACGTCCATTTTGAAGTGCGCGTGGGCGAAAACGGTTATTACAGCACGCGCAACCCGGAGATGTGGATTGCGCCGTACGCGGGCTGGGGGGTGCTGGCCGGCCAGGTGCTGGATAAGGCTGGCCGTTATATTTACAGCCAGCCGATTGAAATCTATGACGCGCGCGACCGCTGGGTGGCGACGGTGTTCACCTACGGGGATCGCGTGGCGCGCGCGGATGAAGGCTGGCGCGAGAACTTCGCCATTTCAGATCTGCCGGCCGGCCGCTATCGGCTGAAGGTGACCCTGGGGCTGCAGGCCCCGCCGCCGTTTCCCATCACGCCGGCGGCCGGGGTGGAGAACGCCGCCAGCATTCCGGGCTTATTGGTCCCGCCCGTGCAGGTCGGCGAGGTGGAAGTGCTGGAGGGGACGCTGGACGTCATCGCCGGCCAGACCAACTTTGTGCTGCTGCAATCCGGCGTGGGCCAGGTGGCCGGCGCGCTGCCAGCCGAGACGCGCACCCCGGTGTATCCGACCGACACGCCCACCGCCACCAACACGCCTACCCTCACGTTTACCCCCACCGCCACGCGCACGCCGCGCCCTTCGGCCACACCCACCGTGACGCGCACGCCGCGCCCCTCGCCGACGCCGACGCGCACCCGGACCCCCTCGGCCACGCCCTTGCCGACCCGCACCCCGCCGCCGACCCGCACACCCTGACAGGGTTCCCGGCCGGGCGTGCCGCACATGCCACGGATGCACCACGGCTGTATTTGAACCCCGGTTTTCCGTCTCTCCACCGGCCGGGATCGGCCTGTGCAGAAGCCGAGCCGCCGGCCGACAACATAACCATCGGTCAGTCCCGAGGCGGAGGCGGCGATGGATGAGCAAAACCTGATGGTGGCTCGGCGCTTGATGGTGGCGACGGCGGAGTATGAAGCCCGCTGGAAGGCGAAGCGGGGCGGCAAGCCGCGCTCTCTTAAAGACGCCTGGGATGAAGACGAGGCGCAGCTCAGCCGCGCCGGTCTCGAGGCCGCCGCGTCAAAAACCAAAGACAACGACCGCGATGTGCGGATGCGCCTGGGCGATCTGCGGCATTCCCTGCGCGAACCGGCCGGGCCTCCGGCCGCCGCCGTCCGGTCCATGGAAGCAGCCGCGCTCGAGATCACCCAGGTGCAAACCGAAGTCGAGATTAAACTGCAGTCCTGGACGCCCGTGGACGGCCTGGTGGTGCGTAACCAGAACCTGGCCGAAACGGACCGCTACGAGTTTCTGTTTCAAGACGGCGCCACCTTCCGCATCACGGATAAGTGGAGCGGCCGGAGCACCACCATCTGGGGCGACCCACATGTGGACACGTCCGATGAAGACGGCGCTTCCAACGGCGAGTTTAGTGATCTTAAGGGCAGCAACACCCACACCACGCTGGCGCTGCAAGATGGGACGCGCGTGACCTTCACCGCGCTGGATAATGGCCTCATCGAAGCGGTGGATATCTACCTGGGCGGCCAGCATTTGCGCGGGATCGGCGCGGCGTCCGAGCAGTGGCATGAAGACACCGGCCTGTTTGAAAAGGCCGTGACGGCCAGCTCCGGCGCGAACGTTCCGGTGGGTGATCTGGTGCGGGCCGGCGGCGATGGCAATGACTGGTTTGACTCAGCCGGCCAGCTGGTGTGGGGGAAGACCACCGGGCCGGCCCCGCTCACGCGTCCCGCGCTGTTGATGCAGGTCAACGTCAGCCAGAGCGTGACCCACTTAACCGCCGCGCAGACCATCGAACGCTGGGGGTAGCGCCGGCGGGCGCGGTATTGGCTCCAGGCCGGGACGCGCGCTCAAGTGCGCCCCGGCCTTTTTTTTTGAGCTGGGTGTGGGCTGGGGTGGCGGAGCGGTCAGCCCCGGTGCCGCCGCCGAGATCGGCAACCGCGTTAGCGGGCCAACGTTTTAACGAGGCAGACCGCGCTCTCCGGGCAAAGCCGGGCGAACTCCGCCGTGGCCCGCACCTCCGGCGGCGCGCCGGCGCGCGCGGCGGGCTGATAGCCGCGCGCGGCAAAGTATGCCGCGGCGGTGTCGGTCAGCAGATACAACTGCCGCACCCCGCGCACGGCGGCCTGCGCTTCCACCGCGCACACCAAGTGAGCCGCCAGCCCGCGGCGGCGGAAGTCCCGGTCGGTGGCCACGGATCGCAGCAGGCCGGCCGCCCCCACGCACTGCACGCCGGCCACCGCCGCCACGCGGCCCCCGTGCCGGGCGACCAACAGATATAGGCCGGCCGCCGTGGGCAAATCGGCGGTGGGCAACTGGTTCGCCTGCAGCAGGGCTAGTATGGCCGGCTGGTCTTCCGGCTGGGCGGCGCTGATGACGGTCTCGGCCGGGACAAAGCTGGGGCCGGCCGGCGCCGCCGGGAGGGGGGATGAATCAAGTGGCATGGTTGGCTTTCGATATAGATGCAGGTCTATGTATTTGGGTAAAAAAAACAGGCCGCGCTTCGCCGCTAACGCACCAGAATGTCTTTGACGGCCACGGCGGCTTGGCTTTCCGGCGCCAGCGTTCGCATAATCTGGCCGCAGCATACGGCCACTTGTTCTTGGTTCAGGGTGTAGTATGTCTGCCGGCCCTCGGCGCGGGCGGTCACCAGGCCGGCCTCGCGCAGGATGGCCAGATGGTGGGATACCGTCGGCTGGGAGACGTTGGTGTGCGCCACGATTTCCGACACCGAGCGCCCGTCGCAGCAGCAGCAGAACTGCATGATCGACTGGCGGGTGTCATCGGCGATGGCTTTGGCGAATTCGACCGAGGTGAGTGTAGGCATACTTAATAACAATTCATCCTGATTGTATAGATAGCCGTCTATTTGTCAAGCCGGCCGCTGATAATGGGTGTATTTTTGTTTCGTGGTCAATTCGGTGAGCGGGCGGCTAATCGACAACGGATGCGAGGCTGCTGGCCGGCCTCGCATCCGTTGTCGATCCGCGGGCCGGCATATAGATTGGGTACTTGTACGGATACAAAGCCGGCCGGCCAGCGGCTACAGTCAGCGTGGCCGCGCGTGCGGCCGCCAAGGAGTGCCGACCGTCATGTCTGTTGAAGCCCCGGTTCCCGCTGAACCCGTCGTCGAGGCCGCCGCCCTGCGCCAGCGGGTAGCCGCCCTGGAGGCCGCCTTGGCCGAAGCGCAGGCCGAGACGGTCTGGAGCCGGCTGGCGCTGGAGTCCCTGCCGGATTTGGTGCTGGTGGCGGATTTAGAGGGCGTGATCTGGTACCTTAATGCGGCCGGCGCCGCTGTGCTTGGCCGCCGGCCGGCCGAGGTCCAGGGGCAGAACCTGCGCGCCGTCTTTGAGCCGCCGCTGTCTGAGCGGCTGGCGGCGCGTCTCCGGCAGGTGGGCGAGACCGGCCAAGTCTATCAATCGGAGGCCGCCTTCCGCCTCCCGGCCGGGCCGCGCTGGCTGCACTACCGCCTGGCGCCGGTGACTGAGCCGCATACGGGCCGGCGCGGTTGTCTGGTGACGGCCCGGGAAGTGGCGGAGCCGCGTCCAGCCCAGGCGGCCGGCCCAACCGCCGAGGGGCATTTCCGGGCGATGTTCGAGTCCGCGCCGCTGGGCATGGTGTTGACCGATCGGCACGGCCGGATCACGCACTGCAACGCCATTTTCAGCCAAATGCTCGCCCGCCCAGCGGCGGAGCTGCTCGGCCAGGAGATCCAGGCCCTGACTCACCCGGAGGATCAGGCGGCCGACGCCCAGGCGTTCCGCGAGCTCCTGGCCGGCGCCCGGGACCATTATCGGGCCGAGAAGCGCTATCTCCGGCCCGACGGCCGGCCCTTCTGGGGCCGGGTGGCCATGACGTTCATCCGCGATGACGCCGGCCGCCCCGTCTCGGCGGTGGCGCTGGTGGAAGATATCGCCGTGCAGCGCCAGGCCCAGGCGGAGGTGGAAGCGCAGCGCAGCGAACTAGCCGCCATCTACACCAGCAGCCTGGATGCCATTGTCGTGTTCGATGACGACAGCCGCCTCCTGGAGATCAACCCGGCCGGCGCTGCCCTGGGCGGCGCGCCGCGGGCGGCTTTGCTCGGCCGGCGGCTGGACCAGATGCTCGTGGATTTTGACTGGCCGGCGGCCCTGGCCGAACTGCACCGGGCGGGTCATCAGCGGGGTGAAACGCGCCTGCGCCGCGCGGATGGCGCCGTGCGGGAGATCGAGTACGCCAGTTCCGCCAACGTCGGCGCCGGCCGCCACGTCTCCGTGGTGCATGACATCACCCATCGCAAGGCGGTCGAAACCGCGCTGCGCGAACGCACGGCCGAGCTGGAAGCGCTGTATCAGGCCAGCCGGCAGTTGAGCCAATCCTTGGAGGTGGGGGCCATCTACCGCGCTTTTCCGGATTTGCTCGGCCAGCGCGTAGCCTGTGACGCGCTGTATATTTCGACCTTCACCCCCGCGGATAATTTGATCCGCTGCGCGTTTGGCTGGCACTGGGGCGCGGTGCTAGACACCAGCGCCCTCCCGCCGATCCCGCTGGAGCCGGAGGGCCGGGGCGCGCAGAGCATCGTCATCCGCGCCGGCCGCGCTTGGCGGCTGGATGACTATCAAGCGCAAATCCGCACCGCGCAGACCTCCTACCTGCTGGACGAAGACGGCCGCGTGTCGACGGACCCCGCCCCCGACGAAGACCGGCCGCGTTCCGCCCTGATTGTGCCGTTAATTTTGGCCGGCCAGGTAACGGGCGTCCTCCAGGTGCTGAGCTTCCGCCTGGCCGCCTACACCGACACCGATTTGCGCTTTGCCGAGGCGCTGGCCGCGCAGCTGGCGGCGGCCCTGCACAATGCCGCCCTGTTTGCCAAGACGCAGGCGGAACTGGCGGCCCGCCAGTTGGCGGAGGCCGACCTGCGCGACTCGGAAGGCCGTTTCCGCCAATTGGCCGAAAATATCCAAGAAGTCTTTTGGCTGTATGAGCCCCTAGCCGAGCGCATGATCTACATCAGCCCCGCCTATGAGATTATCTGGGGCCAGCCCCGCGCCAGCCTGTATGCCGCGCCGCGTTCCTTTATCAGCCGCCTCCACTTGGAGGATCAGCCCTTGCTTTCGGCGGCGCTGGCAGAGCAGGCGGCCGGCCGGACCACCGAGCGCGAGTACCGAGTGCTCCACCCGGACGGGAGTGTGCGCTGGGTGTGGGACCGCGGCTTCCCCATCATGGACGAGGCCGGCCGCGTGGTGCGGGTGGCCGGGATCGCCGCCGATATCACCGACCGCAAGCTGGCCGAGGCGGAGATCCGGGCGCTGAATACCAGTTTGGAGCACCGCGTGGCGGAACGCACGGCGGAACTGGCGGCCGTCACCCAATTGCAGCGCGCCATCCTGGACAGCGCGGACGCGGTCATCATTTCGGTTGACCTGGCCGGCCTCATCACCAGCTTCAACGCCGGCGCCGAGCGGCTGATGGGCTATGCCGCGGCCGAGGTGATCGGGCGGCTGACGCCGCTGGCTTTGCACGATCCTGCCGAGGTGGCGGCCCGGGCGGCGGCGCTGGCGCGGGAACTGGGCCGGCCGGTGGCGCCGCTGGAGGCGCTCATGCATGGGGTGCGCGCGACCGGCCGGGCGGAGGGCGAGTGGCAGTTGGTGCGCCGCGATGGCCGGCGCTTCCCAGCCTGGCTCACGGTTACCGGCATCCAGCAGTCGGATGGCCAACTGGCTGGTTTCCTGGGCATCGCCACCGACCTGAGCACCCGCAAGCAGATTGAAGCCGAGCTCAATGCCCAGCGGGACCTGGCCCGCCAGGTGATGGAAACCATGGAGCAGGGGCTGCTGATCTTCGATGCGGCCGGCCTGGTGGAGTACGCCAACCCGCATCTGGCCGGTTTGCTGGGCCGGCCGGCGGCGAGTCTGGTGGGCCGGTCGGCCCTGGACTTTGTGGCGCCGGAGGCGCACGCGCAGGTGCGGGCCGGCTATGCGCGGCGCCAGACCGGGGAGTCCGACTGCTATGAGATTCCCATGCTTACCCGGGACGGCCGGCGTTTGCCCATGCTGCTCACCTCCACGCCGCGCCGGCGGGAGGGCCAGTTTATCGGCGGCATCGCCATCCTCACCGATCTCACCCAGATCAAAGAGGCGGAGGCGCGGCTGCGTTTCCAGGCGCAGACACTGGAAGCGGTGGAACAGGCGGTGATCGCCACCGATTTGAGCCTGGGCGTTATCTATTGGAACCGGGCCGCCGAGCGGCTGTTTGGGTGGTCCGTGGCTGAAAGCTATGGGCAGAACATTACGGCGTTAGTGGCCGGTGATCTGGAGCCGGCGGTCATCCAGACCATTGAGACCCAGGTGCGCGGCGGCCTGGCCTGGGTGGGCGATCTGCCCTTGCGCCGCCGCGCCGCCGACGCGTTCCATGGATTAGTGTCGGTCTCGCGGCTGACCGGCGAGGCCGGTCAGCCGCTGGGGTTTATCGCGGCAGTGGCCGATATCACCGCCCAGCGGCAGGCCGAGGCGGAACTGCGCCGCAGCCGCGATCAGCTCAGCTTCACCAACCGCGAGCTGGCCCGCGCCAACCGCCTCAAAGACGATTTTCTGGCCAGCATCAGCCACGAGCTGCGCACGCCGCTGACGGGCATCCTCGGCCTCGCGGAAGCGCTGCAGAACGGCGTCTACGGCCCGCTGGCGGACCGCCAAACCCGCACCGTGCAGTTGATCGAGGAGAGCGGCCGACACTTGTTAAATCTGATCAACGACATTCTGGACCTCTCCAAGGTGGAGGCCGGCCAGATGGTGCTGCACTGGGAGAGCTTCTCCGCCGCCGACATCTGCCAAGCCAGCCTGCGCTTGATCCGGCAGTTGGCCCAGGCCCGCCGCCAGAACGTGGAATATCACCTGGCGGCCCCGGACCTGACCCTGCGCGGCGACGCCCGGCGCGTGAAGCAGATCCTGGTCAACCTGTTGAGCAACGCGGCCAAGTTCACGCCGGAGGCCGGCGAGTTTGGGCTGGAGGTCCAGGCTGACGCGGCGGCCGGCCAGGTGCGCTTCACGGTGTGGGATCGCGGCATCGGCATCGCCCCGGAGGACTTGCCGCGCCTGTTCCAGCCCTTTGTCCAGTTGGATGGCGGCTTGGCCCGCCAGTACGCGGGCAGCGGCCTGGGGCTGGCGCTGGTGAAGCGGCTGGCGGATTTGCACGGCGGCGGCATCAGCGTGGAGAGCGCGCCGGGCCAGGGCAGCCGCTTCACCTTGACGCTGCCGTGGAGCGAAGCGGCGTCGACGCCCGAGCCGGCCGCCGGCCTGCCGGCCGCCCCTGCGCCGGCCAGGCGCGGGTTGTTAGGCGCCGGCCGGCTGGCGCTGCTGGTGGAAGACAACGAGACGAACATCAGCGTCTTCACCGATTTCCTGCGGGTGGCGGGCTTCCAGGTGGCCGTGGCGCGGGACGGCGTGGAGGCCTTGGACCTGGCCCCGCAGCTGGCCCCGGCGGTGATCCTCATGGATATCCAGCTGCCGCGGCTGAACGGTTTAGAAGTTATCCGGCAGCTGCGGCGCCTCGCCGTGCCGGCTCCCATTCTGGCGCTGACGGCGCTGGCGATGCCCGGCGACCAGGAGCGCTGTCTGGCGGCCGGCGCCAACGCGTATCTGAGCAAGCCGGTGAGTCTGGGAGGACTGCAAGCCTGTCTGGAAGCCCTGCTCCAGGGGGCCAGCCCTGAAGGCCTGGAAGCCCGGTAAACAAGGTGGCGCCGATGCCTGTAAAGAGTCTGATCTTAATCGTGGATGATGAGCCGATTGCGCGCGAGACGCTGGCCGGCCTGCTGCAAACGTCCGGCTACGACCTGGCTTTTGCGGTGGATGGGCCGGACGGTTTGGCCCAGGCGCGGGCGCTGCGTCCGGATGTCATTCTGCTGGATGTGATGATGCCGGGCCTGGATGGCTTGGAGGTGTGCCGGCGGCTGCGCGCCGATCCCCACCTGGCGGAGGTGCCGGTCTTTTTTATCACCGCGCTGGATGACCGGGCGACGCGGCTGGCGGGTCTGCAGGCCGGCGCCGACGATTTCCTGGCCAAGCCGTTTGACAGCCTGGAACTGCAGGCGCGGCTGCAGACGGTCACGCGTCTGAATCGCTACCGCCGGCTGCTGGCGGAGCGCGCCCGCTTTGAATGGCTGGTGGCCCAGGCGGCGGAAGGGTTTGTGGCGCTGGACGCGGCCGGCGCCATCCAATACGCCAACCCGCAGGCCCGGCTCTACTTGAGCCTAGACCGAGAGCAGCTGGGCGCGGATTTTCTGGAGACCGCGCGCCGGCAATATCGATGCGAGCCGGAGGTGGTGTGGGCGGAGTGGGAGCGCCACCAGACCTTGCCGGCGCCCGCGTATTTGATCCGGCCGGAGACCATCACCGCCCGCGCCTTTTGGCTGGCGGTGGACCGGCTGCCGGCATCGCCGGCCGGCGACGCCGGCGGCACCCTGCGGCTGCGGGATGTCACCAGCCAAGTGCATAACGAACATGAGACCCGGGTTTTCCACGGCGTCATCATGCACAAGCTGCGCACGCCGCTGGTCCCGATGGTGGGCGGGCTGGAACTGATCCAGCAATTGGCCCCTACCTCGTCACCGGATGAACTGGCCTCCTTGGCCGGCATGGCGCTGACCGGCGTGCGGCGCCTGCAGGCCGAGATCGACGATATCCTCGGCTATGTGCGCGCGCCGGGGCTGGCCCAGTCGGGCGAGACGCTGCAGCTGGCGGATTGGCCGGCGCGCGTGCGAGCCGCGGCGGCGGACCTCGGCCTAGGGGAGATACAGGTCACCGTGGCCCCGGACCTGGCCGCGGATTATCTGGCGCTCTCGCCCCAAGCTATGGACATCATCCTATGGGAGCTGCTGGAAAACGCGCGCAAATTCCATCCGGCGGGCGCGCCGGCGGTGGTGATCAGCCTCACCTCCAGCGGCGCCGGCTGGGCGCGGCTGCAGGTGCAAGACGACGGCGTGACCCTCTCGCCGGAGCAAATGGCGTGGGCCTGGCGGCCGTATTTGCAGGGTGAAAAGAGCTTCACGGGCGAGACCCCGGGCATGGGGCTTGGCCTGCCGCGGGTCGCCGCGCTGATCTGGCAGGTGGGCGGCCAGGCCCGGTTGTTCAATCGCCCGGACCGGCCGGGGGTGGTGGTGGAGCTGACTGTGCCGGTGATCGGCGCCGGGAGGCTGGACTGATGCCGGCGGTCAATCGGCTGCTGATCATTGATGATGAGCCGGTGGCGCGCGCCGCGCTGGACGGCCTGTTAAGCGGCCAGGGGTACGAACTGCACTTCGCGTCCAACGGGCTGGAGGGGCTGGCGCGGGCCGCGGAGCTGCTGCCGGACCTGGTGCTGTTGGATGTGATGATGCCGCGCCTGGACGGGTTTGAGGTCTGCCGGCAATTGCGCGCCAACCCCCAGCTGGCCGAGATGCCGGTGGTCATGGTGACGTCGCTGGATGACCGGGACTCGCGGCTGACCGGGCTGCGGGCCGGCGCCGACGACTTCATCTCCAAACCCTTTGACCGGCTGGAACTGCAGGCCCGCGTCAGCACTATTGTGCGCCTCAACCGCTACCGGCGGCTGCTGGACGAACGCCGCCAGGTGGAGCGCTTAAACAGCGAATTGACGGTGGCCTATGACAAGACCATTGAAGGCTGGTCGCGCGCCCTGGACTTGCGCGACAAAGAGACCGAGGGCCACAGCCAGCGGGTGACCGATGTGACCATGGCCCTGGCGCGCGCCGCCGGTCTGGAGGCGGCCGCCCTGAGCCATCTGCGGCGCGGCGCGCTGCTGCATGACGTGGGCAAGCTGGGCATCCCGGATGGGATTCTGCTCAAGCCCGGCCCGCTGACCGAGGCGGAGTGGGTGGTCATGCGCCAGCACCCGGTCTATGCCTATGAATGGCTGTGGCCCATCGAGTACCTGCGGCCGGCGCTGGACATTCCCTATTGCCACCATGAGCGCTGGGATGGCGAGGGGTATCCGCGGCGGCTGCGCGGCGAGGCGATCCCCCTGGCGGCGCGGCTGTTCGCCGTGGCCGATGTGTGGGACGCGCTGCGCTCCAACCGCCCCTACCGCGCCAGCTGGCCCAGCGAGCGGGTGCGCGCCTACTTTGAGACGGAGGCCGGCGCGCACTTTGACCCCGCGGTGGTAGACTTGTTTCTCGCCACCGATTGGACCCAATGGACGCAAACGGATGACGGACGCCAGCGCTTCGAACCCGAGCACCCTGCTGATCGTCGATGACGACCCGGTCGTGCGCGAAGCCATCGGAGTCTTTTTACAGGACGCCGGCTACCGGCTGGTGTTCGCCGAGGACGGCGCGCAGGCCCTGCGCCTGGCCGAGGCCGCCCGCCCGGATGTGATTGTGCTGGACGTGATGCTGCCGGGCCTGGACGGCTTTGAGGTCTGCCGGCGCCTGCGCGCCTCGCCGGCCCAGGCCGAAATCCCGATCGTGCTGGTGACCGCCCTCGACGACCGCGCGTCGCGGCTGACCGGGCTGCAGGCCGGCGCTGATGATTTCCTGGGCAAACCCCTGGATTGGGCGGAGTTGCGCGCCCGGGTCCACCACCTGACGCGCTTCAACCGCTACCGCATCCTGCTGCACGAGCGCGCCCAGTTTGAGGCCGCCCTGCGCGTTAAGACTCAACAGCTGCAAGACCTCTCGCGGCGGCTGCTGGAAGTGCAGGAGGCCGAGCGCCGCTTTTTGGCGGCGGAGCTGCACGACGACGTGGGGCAGGTGCTGACCGGGCTGCGGCTGATCCTGGAGCTGGCCGCGCGGCCGGACCAGCCGGCGCCGGCCCGCCAAGCCAGCCTGGCGCAGGCCCAGACGCTGCTGCAAGAGCTGACCGCCCGGGTCCGCGCGCTGTCGTTGGATCTGCGGCCGGCCATGCTCGATGATTTTGGGCTGTTCGCGGCGCTGGAATGGCTGTTCGAGCGCTTTACCCGCCAGACCCACATTGCCGTCCGGCACAACCTCAACTACCGCGACGAGCGGCGCTTCCCGCGCCCGGTGGAGACGGCGGCCTTCCGCATTGTCCAGGAAG
>JAGOBN010000505.1 GCA_017999235.1 Anaerolineales bacterium
CTCCTGCGGGGCCGGGCTCGGGCGGCCGGCCCGCGCTGCGCCGGGAGCGGCCGTCCCCCGCTCCAATTGTAGTCCGGCGATACTCGTAGAATCACGCTGGATCGTGGGCAGGTAGATCAGCGTGTTAAACGTGGCGGTCACTACTTTGTTAGCCTCCAGGGTCACGGTGATCGGATTCGTCAGGCCGGATAAGTCGCCGCTCCAGCCGACAAAAACCGACCCGGCGGTGGGAACAGCGGTCAGCGTCACGATCGTGCCATAGTCCCACACGCTCCCGCCCGGCGCTTGTTGGATCAGGCCCGGGCCGGCGACGGCCGTAACCAGGGTGAAGGTCTTGAGCGTGAAAGTGGCGGTGATCGAGCGATCGACCGTCAGGGCCACCACGCAGGCGCCCACCCCCGAACAATCCCCGCTCCAGCCCGTGAAAGTGGAGCTGAGGGCCGGCGTGGCCGTGAGCGTCACCAGCGTGCCATAGTCGAAGACCGTCCCGCTGGGGGTTTGCTGGAGAGTGCCGGCGCCGGTGCCGGCGGTGATGACTGACAGGGTGGACGTGTTGAGGGTGGTGGCCGTGGCGGTCAAAGGGACGCCGTCAATCTTGTAATCGATGAAGGCGCCGGCGTTGGTGTACGGGAAGATCTTGAAGAAATACGGGGTGAGGGGGTTCAATCCGGTCCAGGCGGTTGTTCCGACGCCCGGGGCCACATACTTGAGCCCGCCGCCGTCGGCGCACACCGGGTCGTCGGCTGGAGCGGTGAAGTCCACCGGGTTAGTAAAAACAGCGCTGGTGCCGCACAACACCAGGTAACCATCCGGGGTGACCGCGCCGGCGGCATCGCTCCAGGTCGTGGTGATCCGGCTGGCGCTGTCGGCGGCGGCGCTCAACCCGGTGGGATGGTTGCTGGGCTCGGTCTTGAAAGTGGTGGCGGCGGCGGCCGGCGGCGCGCCGTCGGTCTTGTAGTCGATATGGGTGCCGGCGTTTGAGTACGGGAAGATTTTGAAGTAATAGGGCGTGCCGCTCGCTAACCCGGTCCAGGCCGCTGAGCCGGCGCCCTGGGCTACATTCCGGGCTCCGCTGCCGTCGGCACATGCCAGGTCGTCGGCTTGGGCGGTGAAGTCCACCGGGCTGGTGAAAACAGCGCTGGCGCCGCATAACACCAGGTAGCCGTCCGGCGCGGTCCCGCCCGCGGCGTCCGTCCAGGCGGTGGTGATCTGGCTCAGGCTGTTGGTCGTGGCCGTGAAGGCGGTGGGATAGTGGCTGGGTTCGGCCTTATCGGTGGTGGCGGTGGCGGTGACCGGCGTGCCATCCGTCTTGTAGTTGATGTTGGCGGCGGAGTTGGTATACGGGAAGACTTTGAAGAAGTACGGGGTGCTGCTGTTCAATCCGGTCCAGGCGGTTGTTCCGACGCCTTGGGCCACATACTGGAGGCCGCTGCCGTCGGCGCACACCGGGTCGTTGGCTGGGGCGGTGAAGTCCACCGGGTTGGTGAAAACAGCGCTGGTGCCGCATAACACCAGGTAGCCGTCGGGCGGGGTCAGGCCGGCGGCGGCATCGGTCCAGGCGGTGGTGATCTGGCTGGCGCTATTGGCCGTGGCAGTCAACCCGGTGGGATGGCTGCTGGGTTGCGGCTTGAAGCCGTTGTATTCGAAAGCGCCGATGTCGGCGGCGCCGTTGCGGAGATAGCCGCGTTGATCGGCGGCCGGCGCCCCATTACTGCTGGCCGGATCGATGGCCGGGCTGGCGGCTTGCAGGGCGTGGGTGCGGGTGGTTCCGCCATTCCCGGCCAGCGCGTTGAGCAGGGGGTCGATCGGCCCGACGGTGGCATCGCCGACGAGGTCACTCGCCAGCCAGGTGTAATCCAAGGTGCCTTCGTCGCCAATCAGGTTGTTGCCTTGGGAGGTGACCGTCGCATCCGGGAGGATGAAGACGATATCAACCTCTCCAATTCCATTGGAAGGCAGATTGCCGGCGATGAGGCTGTTCTTAAAGGAGAAGGTCCCTCCCTCAATATAAACCCCGGCTTCCACCACGGCGGAGATATTGGCGGTGACGGTGCAGTTGTTCATCGTCAGGGTGCCGGTCAGGCCGTAGACCACGCCGTTCGAGACGTTCGATTCATTGCCGCTGATGGTGCAGTTCGTCAGGCTGGCGGTGCCTTCATTCAGAAAAGCGCCGCCGTACGCGGCCGCGTTGCCGACGAGGGTGCTGTTTTCCAGGAACAGCGTCCCGGCGTTGTACAGGCCGCCGCCTGAGCCCGCCGCCGGGTTGGCGATGTTGTCGCGGAGCTCCACCGCCGTCAGGGTCAATTGGGCGTCGGCGACCACATGCACACCACCGCCCAGGCCGATGCCGGTGATCAGGCCCTGAGCGATGGCCAGGTCAGAGATGGCCGTCGTGGTGCCGACCGTGGTGGTGAAGACGCGGGAGAGATTGCCGCCGCTGATGGTCAGCTGGTCGGCCCCGGGGCCGGTGATCGTCAGATTCTTGTTGAGGTTCAAGGCGCCGGAGGTCAGGGTGATGGTGGCCGGCGTGGCCAGATTGAACACAATCGTGTCGCCGCTGCCGGCGGCGGCGATCGCCTGGCGCAGCGAGCCGGCGCCGCTGTCATTCGTGTTGGTCACGGTCTGGGTCGCCGCATAGGCCGCCGGCAGGCCGGCCCCTGGGCGGCCCAGCAAGGCCAATAGGAAGCTCAGCGCCAGGGCCAGCGAGGGGGACACGAATGAACGCGGCATGGTGTTTTCCTCCGGGGCAGAGTGACGACCTGGATTGACTTGACGATAGTTTCTTGTGTAACCGGGTCGGATAGCGCTCCTTAGGCCATCGGCGGTTGTTGCTGGCTATTAAGTGAGAGTGTTTTTCCCGGCCCGGTGTGGGTCAGGCGCTGGGCGCAAGGCTGATTTTACCAGCCGGATATAAACGCGTGGTCATGGGGGCGCTCCTCCGGGGCCAGCCCGGCCGCTAGTTGAAGTGGATCTCGGCCACCGAGCCCGCCACCTGGCCCGGCTGATACGGATAGCGCTGCACTTCCTCGGCGCGGGTGACGCCGCTCAGCACCAGGATGGTCCCCAGGCCGGCCTGCACGCCAGCGACGATGTCGGTGTCCATGCGGTCGCCGATCATCAGCGCCGCCTCCGAATGGACGCCCAGATGGTTGAGCGCCAGCCGCATCATCAACGGGTTGGGCTTGCCGATAAAGAACGGCGCCACGCCGCTGGCCTTTTCGATCAGCGCCGCCATCGCGCCGCAGGCCGGCACCAGGCCGTGCTCGCTGGGTCCGTTCGGGTCCGGATTGGTGGCGATAAACCGCGCGCCGGCGGCCACCAGTCGGGCGGCCTTGGTGATGGCGTCTACGCTGTAGTTGAGGGTTTCCCCCAACACCACATAGTCGGGCGCGTGGTCGGTCATCACATAGCCGGCGTCATGGATCGGGCCGGTCAGGCCGCTTTCGCCGATGACAAAGGCGGTGCCGTTCGGGCGCTGGGTCTGGAGAAAGCGCGCCGTGGCCATGCCGGAAGTGAAAATGCGCTCGGCCGGGATCTCCAGACCGATGGTTTGCAGGCGGTAGGCCAGGTCGCGCGGCGTGTACAGGGAATTATTGGTCAGCACCAGCCACTCTCCGCCGCTGGTTTTCAGGCGTTCGATAAACTGGTCGGCGCCGGCGATGAGCTGCCGGCCGCTGACCAAGACTCCGTCCATATCGGTCAGAATATGCTTGCGTGGCATGGGTGATCTCGTTGAATGCGGTGGGCGGTGGAAGTGGCGTTGATTGTACCAGCCGGCTCCTCGGCCGGTGAGTATAATGCCGGCTAGGCTGGCCGCCGGCGAGCTGGCCGCGCTGCTGCTGGCGGCCCATGCATATTTGCGCGGCCGCCCCGGAGACCCCTGTGTCATGACCAAAATCACGTTTCTCGGCGCCGGCAGCACCGTCTTCGCCAAAAATCTGCTGGGCGATATCTTCAGCTTCCCGGAGTTCGCGGACGCGCACATTCACCT
>JAGOBN010000506.1 GCA_017999235.1 Anaerolineales bacterium
CGCCGGCTGGGCCGGCGGCCGCAAAGAGCACGTCCGCGCCCAGGGCCGCGTACTTGCCCCCCTCCGCCGCCCCGAATTCCACCGCCAGCGAGTCGGTCAGATCAATGGTGTCCAGCCGGCATTGCGGACAGATGTAACGCACCCCGCTCAGGAAACCGTTGCGATATTTCAGCCCCACCGGACCGCTGACATCGGCCAGCACCGCCACTCGGTCGGTCTGGGTGGCCAAGCCGGCCACCATCCCGGCCAGGAAGCCGGCCTGATCCTCGCGGGCATCCGGCTGGGTAAACGCGCGGGCGTTGGCGGGCAAAGCGGCCGTTAACGGCCCCGTCTCGATCAGGCCGATAAAGTGGCTGGCGGGAAAAGCCTCGGCGGCCGCGGCCAGATCACTCAGCGCGTAGCCCACGCCCACCACCACGCCAGCGCCGGCCTGGGCCGCGGCCCGCAGACCGTCGGGCGCGGTGCTGACGCTGGCCGTGACCTCCCACCCCTGGCCGCGCAGCTCGGCCGCGAGCGCCGGTGCCTCGCTGACCGTCACTAACGCCAAACCGTTGGACGCCGGCGTTGGGGTGGGCGGCGGAAGGGTCGGGGGGATCGGTGTATCCGCCGCCGGTGCATCCGTCGCCAGCGTGGCCGTGGGAACCACCGCTTGGGTGATCAGGACGGGCGTGGGCAAAACGTCGGCCGTGGGCGGCGCCGCGCAGCCGCTCAACCAGAGCAGGCTCAACAAGAGGCCGGCCACTGGGGCCGGCCGCCGCCGCTGAAATGGAAGGGTCGTCATAGTGGCTCGCGGGTGAGTCAGTCGTTGGTCCAGGTACGCGTGTGCGGGCCGCCAGAAGGCGGGCCGCCAGGAGGCGGCTCATCCTCAGCCGGCGGGGCGGAACTGGCCGGCGGCCGGCGGGTGGGGTCCACTTCGGTCTCCGCGCCGATCACTTCGCGCTGTTGGGCGCCGGCCTTGGCCGGCCCGATCACGCCTTTTTCTTCCAGCACATCAATCAGCCGGGCGGCGCGCGTATAGCCGATGCGGAGCCGGCGCTGAAGCAGGGAGATGGACGCCTTTTTCATCTCGCGCACGGCCTTGATGGCTTCTTCCAGCAGTTCGTCTTCGCCCTCGGTCTTGGCCAGCGGATCGCCAAACTGCGGCCCGAATTGGGCCGGGTCCCACAGCGGCGGCTGCTCGGTGCGGGGGCTGGACGGCGCGCCAGCCGGCGCGGGGGGCGTGGACGGCGCGGCCGCCGGCCGTGGGGCGGGCGGCAGCCCCGCGCC
Organism: Anaerolineales bacterium; assembly: GCA_017999235.1. The sequence goes on from JAGOBN010000506.1 coordinate 1,267, forward strand.
CACCGCTACGATGTGCGAGGTATCCACCGGCTTGGGCGTGGCCGGCGGCGGCGCCGCCATCGTCGGGTCGCTGGTCAGGTGGGCTGTTTCGGCGGCCGGGTCAAAGCCGCGCGCGCCCTTCCAGTAGCGCGTGATCCGCTGCAGCTCCGTGTCGGACACGAAGGCGCCCTGCGAGCGAATCGGGCCAGGCGCGTCGGGGGACTGGAAGAGCATGTCGCCACGCCCCAGCAAGCGCTCGGCGCCCGGCTGATCCAGGATGACGCGCGAATCCACGCCGGAGGCCACGGCGAAGGCGATGCGGGCCGGAAAGTTGGCCTTGATCAGGCCGGTCACCACATCCACCGACGGCCGCTGGGTGGCGATGATCAAATGGATGCCGGTGGCGCGCGCGAGCTGCGCCAGGCGCGTGATGATGCGCTCGGTCTCGTCCGGCGCCAGCATCATCAGGTCGGCCAGTTCGTCGATGATCACCACCAGATAGGGCAGCTTCTTCTCATTGCTGGTGGCGGCGCGGGTATTGTAATCCGCGATGTTCCGCACGCCTTGTTTGGCGAAGCGCCGGTAACGCTCGTCCATCTCGCGCGTCACCCATTGCAGGGAGGCCACCACGCGCTCCAGATCCACCACCACGGGCATGCTCAGATGCGGAATGCCGTTGTAGCCGGTCAGCTCCACGCGCTTCGGGTCCACCATCAGCAGCTTGAGGTCGTCCGGCGTGTTCTGCAACAGCAGACAGGCGATGATGCCGTTGACGCACACGCTCTTGCCGGAGCCGGTGGTGCCGGCGATAAGCAGATGCGGCATGGCCGCCAGGTCCGCCACAATCGGGCCGCCGGAAACATCCTGTCCCAGCGCCAGCCGCAGACTGCCCTTGAGTTTCTGGTACCGCTCGGTCTCAATCACATCGCGCAAAGCGACCAGCGCCGACTGCTCGTTGGGGACTTCGATGCCCACATAGCCTTTGCCCGGCACGGGCGCCTCAATCCGGATGGAGCGGGCGGAGAGGGCCAGGGCCAGGTCGTCGGCCAGAGCCGTGATCTTGCCGACCTTGACCTTGGTTTTTTTGCCGCCGCGCGTCTCCACAAAATCCGGCTCGACGCCAAACTGGGTGATGGTGGGGCCGCGGTTGATCTCCACCACGCGCACCGGCGCGCCGAACGAGACCAGCGTGCTTTCAATAATCTGCACGCGCTTGCGGTCATACTCGTCATCGGCGGTGGTCTCGGAGCCGGATTCCAGCAGATCGGCGAGGCTGGGCAGCTCCCATACCTGCTCGCCGCCGATGACAAACGGCTGCTCAAACGCCGGCCCGGCGGCGGGCGGCGCGGGCGGGAAGGCCGGCGGGGGGGCGGTTTCGGAGCGCGCCGCGGACGCGCCTTTGGCGCCGGCGGGCTTGAGGCTGGGAGCGCTGGCGCGGGGCGTGGGTGCCGCGGGCGGCTCGGCCGGCTCCCGCGCGGGCGGCGGCCGGTTAAAGGGCGGGGCGGCCTCGTCGGCGGGGGCGGCGCGGGCGCGCAGCTGGCGCAGGCGGTTGGCCGCCCACAACATCATCTCCGGCACGGAGACGCCCAGGGTCAAGACCACGGCCATCAGCCACCAGGCCGCCAGCACTACCGCCGTGCCGAGCTGGCCCACCGCGGCAAAGAGGGTAGCCAGGATCACGGCGCCCACATAACCGCCGCCGGCGCCGCGTTCCGCCACCAGGTAAATCTCCTGGTCGGACGGCGCGGCCGCGAAGTGCAGGCTGGTCAGGAAAGCCAGATAGATGAGCACCACGCCGGCCAGGCGCTCAAACTCCACCTTGGGCAGCTGGTCCCCAAATTTCCGCAGCACAATCCAGCCGCCGATCAGGATCAGGGCCACCGGCAGGCCAAAGCGGCCATCGCCCGCCAAGCCGCTGAGCATCTTGAGCCAGGCTTCCAACAAAGGGCTTTGGCTGGCGCTGAACAAGCTCAACAGCGAGAGCGCCCCCACCACAATCAGGCCCACGCCAAAGATATCAAGCTTGCGATCCAGCGAGAGGCCGGGCTGGGGCAAAGGCAGCTGCTCGGGCGGCGGCGCGGAGCGGGAAGGCCGGCTGGCGCGCGGCTCCGGCCCGCCCTTGCCGCCGCGCGGCGCGGGGCCGCCTTTAGCGGCCGGCGCTTTGCCCTTGGCTTTGCCTTTGGGCGGCGCGGGTTTGCGAAACAAGTTGCCTAAGAATCCCATAGCGCGAGGATTATAGCGCAAATGTTTCAACCGTTTCTCTGGAAACGGCCATTACGGCCCCTGCCGGCGGTTCCACTGGCCCGGCCACAACGCCGGCGCCAAAGCCCCGGCGCCCAGCGCGAAGCCCGCCAGGATCAGCAGGCCCCCCAGCACCACCAGCGGCGGGAAGAGCGCGCCCGCCAGCGCGAGCACCAACCCCAGCAGGAATACACCGAGCGCGCCGGCCCCCAGTCCGAGCGCCAGTTGTTGACCTTTGCGCGCCGAGGCCAAGCGCCGGCCGCTGATCCGTCCGGATCGGCCGTTGATCAGCACCGGCTGGCGCTGGCCGGCGTCATCGGTGTAGTAGGTGGCATAGACCGGCACCAAGAGCTGGGTCCAGTGCGGCGCGGCATAGTCCACGGCCAGCCGGATCTGACGCACGTGCTGGGCGCCGGCGGCGGCCTGGCAATCCGCGGCGGCCAGGCGCTCCAACTGGGCCTGGGCGGCCGGCCAGGCGCTCTCCGGCGGCAGATCCGGCACGC
>JAGOBN010000027.1 GCA_017999235.1 Anaerolineales bacterium
GGTCCGGCCCGCTGAGATGGAAGAAGCTGAGGGCGTGGCTCTGCACGATCTGGCCCCAGTTCATCAGCCGGCGCAGCTTTTCGGCGGCCGTGGGGATGCGCACTCCCAGGATGGTGTCGCCGGCCTTGGCCGAAGCCATCAGATGGCTCACCGGGCAGATGCCGCAGATGCGGGCCGTGATGCTGGGCATTTCCCAGAACAGCCGGCCTTCGCAGAACTTCTCGAAGCCGCGAAACTCCGTGACGTGGAAGCGCGCGTCGGCCACCTGGCCGTCGTCGTCCAGGTGCAGCGAGATCTTGGCGTGGCCTTCGATGCGGGTGACGGGATCGATCACGATGGATTGAGACATACTACGCTCCGAAGGTCCTGAGTTTGGGTTCGAGCATCACCGGCTGGCCCGCCAGCAGCGCGCTGACCGCGGCCCAGATGCGCTCCGGCTCAGGCGGGCAGCCGGGGATATAGGCGTCCACGGTGATCACTTGATGCAGGGGCAGGACCCGGGCCAGCAGCGCCGGCATGACGTGGTCCGGCTGGCCCCCGCGCGGCAGCTGCTGGCCCGGCCCTTCGCGGTAGACGGCCGTCAGCAGGTCGTCCACGCCCAGGCGGTTGCGCAGCGAGGTGACGTTGCCGGTCACGGCGCAATCGCCAAAGCTCACCACGATCCGGCTGCGCGCGCGGATCTGGTGGGCCAGTTCTTCATGATCCACATTGGCGACCGCGCCCTCCACCAGGGTCACGTCCACGTTCTCCGGAAAGACTTTGACATCCGCGATCGGGCTGTAGACCAGGTCGGCCGCGCCCAGCAGGTCAATCAGTTTCTCGTTGAGGTCCAAAAAGCTCATGTGGCAGCCGGAACAGCCGCCCAGCCAGGCCGTGGCCAAACGAATTTTGCTCATGACGGTGCTTCTCCTACCACACCCACTCGCGCTTGGTGCGCCCGCGGATGATCCAACCCACAAAGTCGTGCTGCTTGGCCATCTCGGCCACGGTGGCGCCCTTCTCAAACAGCGCGCCGGTCGGGCAGACCTGCACGCACTTGCCGCAGCTGGTGCACGACGGGCTCTGGCCCCACGGCCGGCTCAAGTCGGTGATGACGTGCGCCTGGATGCCGCGGCCGGCGATATCCCAGGTGTGCGCGCCTTCCACTTCGTCGCACACCCGCACGCAGCGCGTGCACAGCACGCAGCGGTTATGGTCCAGCACAAAGCGTTGGTGGCTGGCGTCCATGCCCAGTTCGGGGTGCAGATAGGGGAAGCGCACATGGTCGACACCCAGCGTGGCGGCCATCCATTGCAGATCGCAGTGGCCGTTGACCACGCACACCGCGCAGACGTGGTTGCGTTCGGCCAGCAGCAGTTCAACCACCATGCGCCGGTAGGCTTCCAGCTCCGGCGTGTGCGTGCGGACCACCATGCCTTCGGTCACCGGGGCCACGCAGGCGGCCACAGGGCGCGGCGCGCCCTGGACTTCGACCGCGCACAGCCGGCAGCCGCCGCGCTCGCTGAGGCCGTCCATGTGGCACAGCGTGGGGAGCTCGATCTTCTGTTCGCGGATCACGTCCAGCAGGGTCTGGTCCGCGCGGGCGCTGATAAGTTCGCCGTTCAACGTAAGGGTGATGACGGTTTCCATGATCAGGCCGCCTCCTTCTTTTCGGCCGCCGCCGGCGCCCGCAAGCGCGCCTCGTACTCCGGCCGGAAGTATTTGAGGGTGCTCAAAATGGGATTGGGCGCGGACTGGCCCAGGCCGCACAGGCTCAGCGCCTTGACCATCCGGCAGAGCGCCTCCAGGTCAACCAGGTCCTGGGCGCTGGCGTCGCCGGCCGCGATCCGGGTGAGCAGCAAGTGCATCTGGGCGGTGCCGGCCCGGCACGGGATGCACTTGCCGCAGCTCTCGTCCATGCAGAATTCCATGTAGAACTTGGCCACGTCCACCATGGAGGTCTGGTCGTCCATCACGATCAAGCCGCCCGAGCCCATCATCGAGCCCAGCGCGACCAGGCTTTCATAGTCCATGGGCGTATCCAGCAGGGCGGCCGGGATGCAGCCGCCACTGGGGCCGCCGGTCTGGGCGGCCTTGAACTCCCGGCCATCCGGGATGCCGCCGCCGATCTCGTACACGATCTCGCGCAGGGTGATGCCCATGGGCACTTCGATCAGGCCGGTGTTGTTGACGTTGCCGGTCAGCGCGAAGATCTTGGTGCCCTTGCTCTTCTCGGTGCCCATGCCCGCGTACCACTCCGGGCCGCGGCGGATGATGGGGGCGACGTTGCCAAAGGTCTCGACGTTGTTGATCAGGGTCGGGCTGTGCCACAACCCGCTCTGCGCCGGGTAGGGCGGGCGCGGGCGCGGTTCGCCGCGCCGGCCCATGATGGACGCCATCAGCGCGGTCTCTTCGCCGCACACGAAGGCGCCGGCGCCGATGCGGATATCGACGCGGAAGTTGAAGCCGCTGTCAAAGATGCGGCTGCCCAGCAGACCCTGGCGCTCGGCGGCCTTGATGGCGCGCTCCAGGCGTTTGACGGCCAGCGGGTACTCGCCGCGCACGTAAATGAAGCCCTGATCGGCGCCGACGGCGTAGCCGGCGATGGCCATACCCTCCAGCACGCGGTGCGGGTCGCTCTCCATCAGGGTGCGGTCCATATACGCGCCGGGGTCGCCCTCGTCGCCGTTGGCGATGACGTACTTCTTCTCGCCGGCGGCTTTGCGCACCATGTCCCACTTGAGGCCGACCGCAAAGCCGGCGCCGCCGCGCCCGCGCAGGCCGCTCTTGCGGAGCGTGCCGCAGACTTCCTCGGGCGTCATCTCGCGCAGGACGTGCGCCAGGGCGGTGTAGCCGTCGTGGGCGATGTAATCTTCGATCCGCTCGGGATCGATCAGGCCGCTGTTGCTCAGCACCACGCGCACTTGCTTGGTGAAGAACGGGCTCTCGGCGTCCAGGGTGTAATCGTGCACCGGTTGACCGCCGGCCAGGTGCTGCTGGACGATCTGCTGGGCGGCTTCGGGGGTGACATTGGCGTAGAGCGTGCGCGCGCCGGCCGCGGTCTGCACTTCCAGCACCGGGCCTTGGCTGCACAGGCCCTTGCAGCCGGTGGCGACCACCTGCACCTCTTTGATGAGGCCGGCGGTTTTGAGCTCATCTTGCAGCGCTTTGCGGACTTCCTGCGCGCCGGAGGACAGGCAGGCCGTGCTGGCGCAGCACAGCAGCCGGCAGCGGAATTCCTGCTGTTTGGCCAGTTCGCCTTCGGCTAAGGCTTGGAGTTCGGGACGGTTCATGCGGCGGCCTCCTTACTTAGCCGGCTCGGGCTCGGTGGGGCGGGCGTGCAACAGCGCTTCGCGCACCCGCTTTAGGGTGCTCTCGGCCGTCTCTTTGCCATGGACGGTGCCATCCATCACCACGACTGGCGCCAGGCCGCAGCTGCCCACGCAGCGCGCCTGGGCCAAGCTCAGCTTCTTGTCCGCCGTGGTCTGGCCGGGCTTGAGACCGTATTCTTGCTCCAGCGCCGCCAGAACCTCACCCGATTTCTTCACGTAGCAGGCGGTCCCCAGGCACACGATGCAGGTGTGCTCGCCCTGCGGCTTGAGCGAGAAGAAGTGGTAGAACGTGGCCACGCCGTACACCCAGCTCAACGGCAATTTGAGCTGCTGCGCGGCGTACAGCAGCACGTCATCATCCAGGTAGCCGAAGGCCTCCTGGGCGGTGTGCAGGACTTCGATGAGCGCGTCCTGCCGAAATTGCAGGCGTTTGAGGGCGCGGTCGATGAGCTTGAAGCGCGCGTCGCCGCTGGGGTGTTCGGCTTCGGGCTTGGGCCGGGGAGGGGCGTTGACCGACATGGATTGTCTCCGCTGTTTGTGAAAAATAGAACAATTGGCGACTTAGGATAGCGAGTGGGGCGCTATTTCCTGAGTGCCATCTATCCATCTTGCTGAGGTCAGATGTCACACCCCGCCCTGGCCGCCGCCGGCCCCTGGGGCGTTTGGGTAAGAACGGGTTATCCGCGCTGGAGGGTATCGAGCACGTCACCTCCCGGCCCGCGCAACTCGATGGCCAGGGCGAGCTGGCCGGCGGCGTGGGTGGAGCAGCTCAGGCATGGATCGTAGGCGCGAATGACGGCTTCGACGCGGTTGAGCATGCCCTCGGTCAACGCCTGGCTTTTGACGAAGTGTTTGGCGACCTGCAGGACGCTTTGATTCATCGCCAAGTTGTTGTGGCCGGTGGCAATGATCAGGTTGGCCCAGGTGATGAGGCCATCATCGTCAATCTTGTAGTGGTGGATGAGCGTACCGCGCGGGGCCTCGGAAACGCCCACCCCTTCATGGCGGTTGGGGCTGGCGAAGGCGCGCACGTGGCTGTCCGAGGTGGCGGGGTCTTCCAGCAATTGCTGTAGTTTTTCCACGCCGTACAGGATCTCGATCAAACGCGCTTCATGGTAGTAAAACGAACTACGGAGCACGCCTTCCTTCTGGCGCAGGCTGGCGCGGGCGGCGTCCGCCCGGGGGGTGCCGCAGTGCGCGGCTAAATTCAGGCGGGCCAGGGGACCCACGCGGTAGGCGCCCACCGGGTATCCCAAGGGCTTGTAATACGGGAACTTGAGGTAGGAGTGCGGCTCCACGGCCTCGCCAAGGTAGTCCGCGTAGTTGGCGGGGTCCAGCTGATCGGCAATCACCGCGCCTTCCGAGCTCAGCAGGCGCAGCCGGCCGTCATAATGTTCGAGGCCGCCGTCCGATCCCACCAGGCCCAGGAACATGGTTGGGAAACTGCCGAAGTGCCGGACCTCTTCGGTGAAGCGCGCGGTCTGGCTCCCAAACCACGCTAGCGCGCGCTCGGCGATCGCGAGCGCTTCCGGCAGATCGGCCAGGATGCGGTCACGCACTGCGGGGGTCAGCGGCTGGCTGACGCCGCCCGGCACGATGTTCGGCGGGTGGACGCGCTTGCCGCCGATCAACGCGATGATCTGCTGGCCGATCTGGCGCAGCCGGATGCCGTCGCGGGCCAGCTCTGGGCGAAGCGCCAGCATGCCCAAGACATTGCGCTGGGCCGGGTCGCCGTCCATCCCCAGCAGGAAATCCGGGGCGGCCAGGTGGAAGAAGGCCAGGGCGTGGGATTGAACGAGCTGGGCCAGATTGAGAATGCGCCGCAGGTTGGCGCCGGCCGGCGGGATCTGCACCGCCATCAGGGTGTCACAGGCTTTGGCCGAAGCGACCAGGTGGCTGACCGGGCAGATGCCGCAGATGCGCGCCATGAGCGCCGGCATCTCGGTGAACGGCCGGCCCTCGCATAGTTTTTCAAACCCGCGCAGCTGGGTGACGTGAAAGTGCGCGTCCTGGACCTGGCCGTGGTCGTCGAGGTAGATGGTGATGCGCGAGTGCCCTTCGATGCGCGTGACCGGATCAATGAGGATGGTCTTGGACATGGCGGTCTCCTACGCCCCAAAGCGCGTCAACGCGTTGACGTCCAGCGGCCGGCCGTCCACCAGCGCCGTCAGCGCCGCGAAGATGGTGTCGGCCGAGGGCGGGCAGCCCGGCAGATGCACGTCCACGGTCACATAATCATGCACCGGGCGCGCGCGCGGCAGCAGCGGCGGCACGCCCAGGCTGGGCAGTTGGGGCTGCAGGGTGACGTTTTCAAAATACGCGCGCCGTTCCACCGCGGCCACGCCGCAGGGATTGCGCATGGCCGGCACGTTGGCGGTCACGGCGCAATCCCCCAGCGCCACCAGGGTTTTGGTATGGGCGCGGACCTGGCGGAGCTTGTCGAGGTCGTCTTGATTGCTGACGGCACCTTCCACCAAGGTCAGATCGACCATTGCTGGAAAGACTTTGTTATCCACCAGCGGGCTGTAGACGAGATCGACTTTTTCGGCCAGCGCCAGCAACCGCTCGTCAATATCCAGAAATGACATATGGCAGCCGGAGCAGCCATCCAGCCAAACCGTCGCCAGGGTGAGCTTATTCATCGCCGCCCTCCTCCCGCATGGCCGTCAATTGCGCCAGGAAGGCGCGGTGTTTCACCAGTTCGGCGGCCGCCACGCCTTTCTTGAAGAGCGCGCCGGTCGGGCAGACTTGCACGCACTTGCCGCAGCTGGTGCAGGTGTCGGATTGGCCCCAGGGGATGTCCAGGTCGGCCACCACGTGCGCGTCGCTGCCGCGGCCGGCCAGGTCCCAGACGTGCGCGCCTTCCACTTCATCGCAGACGCGCACGCAGCGCGTACACAGCACGCAGCGGTTGTGGTCCAGGCCAAAGCGCTCATGGCTGGCGTCCACGCCCAGGCTGGGATTCCGGTAGGGGAAATCGACATACGTCACCCCCACCTGCCGCGCCAGCGTCTGCAGATCACAGTGGCCGTTGGCCACGCAGACCGAGCAGATGTGGTTGCGCTCGGCGAAGAGCAGCTCCACCGTCATCTTGCGGTAGCGGTCCAGGCGTTCGGACCGGGTTAAGACTTCCAGGCCCTCGGCAATGTGGGTGACGCAGGCCGCGAACAGTTTGGCCGAGCCCTTAATCTCCACCAGGCACAGCCGGCAGGCGCCGATGGCGCTTAGGCTCTCCAAAAAGCACAGGGTGGGGATGTGCAGGCCGTTCTCGCGCGCCACCTGCAGGATGGTTTCGCCGGCCCGGCCGGTGACATCCTGGCCGTCGATCTTGAAGGTAAGGACTTGGCTCGGGGTCATCATGGCCGGGTCTCCTTCCCGCCGGAGGCCGGCGCGGCGGAGGCGCTCAGCCGGGCTTCGTATTCCGGCCGGAAGTAGCGCAAGGTGCTGAGCACCGGGTTGGGGGCGTTCTGGCCCAGGCCGCACAGGCTGGTGTGTTTGACCATGTCGCACAGCGCTTCAAGCCGCTCGAGGTCGCGGGGCGTCCCCTGGCCGGCGCTGATGAGCTCCAGCAGGCCATGCATCTGGGCGGTGCCGGCCCGGCAGGGCACGCACTTGCCGCAGCTTTCCGACTGGCAGAATTCGATGAAGAACTTGGCCACATCCACCATCGACGACGAGTCGTCGATGACGATCATGCCGCCCGAGCCCATGATGGAGCCGACCGAGGCCAGGGATTCGTAGTCCACGGCCATATCCAGGTACTCGGCCGGGATGCAGCCCCCGCTGGGGCCGCCGGTCTGCACGGCCTTGAACTGCCGGCCGTCCGGGATGCCGCCGCCGATGTCGTAGATGATCTCGCGCAGGGTCATGCCCATCGGCACTTCGATCAGGCCGGTGTTGTGCACCCGCCCGGTCAGCGCGAAGACTTTGGTGCCTTTGCTCTTGCTGGTGCCAATGCCCGCGAACCAGTCCGCGCCCCGGCGCAGGAGGGTGGGCACGTTGGCGTAAGTCTCGACGTTGTTGATCAGCGTTGGCTGCCGCCACAAGCCGCTCTCGGCGGGGAAGGGCGGGCGCGGGCGCGGATTGCCGCGTTTGCCCTCGATGGACGCCATGAGCGCGGTCTCTTCGCCGCACACAAAAGCGCCGGCGCCCAGGCGCACTTCTACCCGGAAGGTGAAGGCCGTGCCGCCGATGTTGGCGCCCAGCAGCCCGTGGGCGCGGGCCTGGTTGATGGCCTGTTTGAGGCGTTTGACGGCCAGCGGGTATTCGGCGCGCACATAGAGATAGCCTTCCGTCGCGCCGACGGCGTACGCGGCGATGGCCATGCCCTCCAGCACGCGGTGCGGGTCGCTTTCCATGACGCTGCGATCCATGAAGGCGCCCGGATCGCCCTCATCGCCGTTGCAGACCACGTACTTGCGGCTGCCCGCCGCCTTGGCCACCGTGCGCCACTTGAGGCCGGCCGGGTAGCCGGCGCCGCCGCGCCCGCGCAAGCCGCTCTTAACCAGCTCCTCGATGACCTCGCCGGGCGTCATCTCGGTCAACACGTTCAGCAAAGCCGCGTAGCCGCCGGCGGCGATGTAGTCTTCCAGGCGCTCCGGGTCAATGTTGCCGGAGTTTTCCAGGACAATCTTGAGCTGGCGTTTGAAGAAAGGCTGTTCGGTGTCGCACTTGAGGCGCGCCACCGGCTCGGCCCCCAGACTGTTGACAATCGCGTGGGCGTCCGCGGGCTGGACCTGCTTATACAGATGCCCGTCGGGTTTGACCGTCACCAGCGGCCCCAGCGCGCACAGGCCCGGACAGCCCACGCCGCGCACCTGGCATTTGGCCCCGACCGGATGCCGGGTGGCGGCCTGCTCGAGCGCGGTCTTAAGTTTGTCGCTCTGCAAGGCCAGGCAGGTGGTGCCCAGACAGACATCCAGCGTGTGCGGCAGATGGGCCCGGGCCTGGGTCTCTTTGGCGACGATTTTGTCGAGGTCTTCGGGGGTCATTGCGCGCCCTCCTTCAGCCGGGTGAGCATCTGGCTGGCGGTGACCTTGGGGATCACCTGACCATCCACCACGCCGGCTGGCGCCAGGCCGCACGAGCCGATGCAGCGCACGGCCAGGAGCGAGACTTTGCCATCCAGGGTGGTCTCGCCCGCCTTAACGCCCAGTTCCTGCTCCAGCTCCGCCATCAGCTGGCCGGAGCCCTTGATATAGCAGGCGGTTCCCAGACACACCACACAGGTGTGCGCGCCCGGCGGCTTCATGGTGAAGTAGTTGTAGAACGTGGCAACACCCAGGGTCCGGCTGTACGGGACCCGCAAAGCGCGCGCCACATACTGCAAACCGGGCTTGTCCAGGTAGCCAAAACTCTCCTGCATCGTGTGGAGGGTTTCAATCAGCCCATTGGGTTTGTAGTTGTAGCGGCGCATGGTGGCCTCCACCAAACGCCAGCGCTTGTCTTCGGACGGGGCAGCGGGCTTAGGAACCTTCATGGTGAAGCTCCTTATGGGGAAGCGCCGGCTGGGTGGCGGCCCAGAACCGGGGCCAAAAGGGGGCACCCTCGGTATAAGGGATGTGGTCAGGGTAGGCCGGGGTTATGGCTGGCGGGAAGTGGCGAATCGCCCGTCTTCTTGTGCAATGTGTCACAAATTGCGGGAGATGGCCTGGCAAAGGCCGGACGGGTTTGGACTGGAAGGCGCCGTTTTAGGGGTGTTACACTTGCGGGCACTTCGCCTATGAATTCCGTCTCACCCAGTCTTATGGAGGCTTGCTATGTCGTTTGACATCTCTGCTGTCCGGGCCGAGTTCCCGGCCCTGGCATCCGGCGCCGTGTTTTTTGACAACCCGGGCGGCACCCAGGTCCCGCGGCGCGTCATCGACCGCATGACGGACTATTACGTGCGGTGCAACGCCAACCACGGCGGCGCCTTTCCGACCTCCGTCCAATCCGATGCCATCCTGGACGCCGCGCACGCCGCCATGGCGGATCTGCTCAACTGTGATCCGGACGAAGTGGTCTTTGGCGCCAACATGACCACGCTCACCTTCCACATCTCGCGGTCGCTGGGCAAGCGGCTCCAGCCCGGCGACGAGATTGTGGTGACGCGCTTGGACCATGACGCCAATATTGCGCCGTGGCTGCTGCTGGCTGAGGATCGCGGAGCCGTGATCCGCTGGGTGGATATCCAGGAGGCGGATTGCACCTTGCCGCTGGAGGGTTTTCAGGCCGCCATCGGGCCGCGCACCAAGATTGTGGCGGTGGGGTACGCCTCCAACGCGGTGGGGACCATCAACGACGTAGCGGCCGTGATCGCGCTGGCGCACGCGGCCGGCGCGCTGGCGTATGTGGACGCGGTGCAGTATGCGCCGCACGGCGTGATTGATGTGCGCGCGTTGGACTGTGATTTCCTGGTCTGTTCGGCGTACAAGTTCTTTGGCCCGCACGCCGGCATCCTGTTCGGCAAACGCGCGCTGCTGGAGGCGCTGCCGGCCTATAAGGTCCGGCCGGCCACCAATGACCTGCCCGGCAAGTGGGAGACCGGCACCCAGAACCATGAGGGCCTGGCCGGCGTCTTGGGGGCCGTGGAGTATTTGGAGTGGCTGGGCGAGCCCGCCTACCGCCCGGCGCTGCCGGTCCTGCTGACCAAACCAGATGCGGGCCGGCGCCGGCGCTTGGAGCGGGGCTTGACGGTGCTGGCCGAGTACGAACGCGAACTGGGGAAGCGGCTTATCGCCGGCCTGCAGACCATCCCCGGTCTAAAGATTCACGGCCTCACCGATCCGGCGCGTTCCGCGCAGCGGGTGCCGACGGTCTCCTTCACGTTGGCGGGCTGGCATCCGCGCCAAGTCGCCGAGCAATTGGCCGAGCACGGCCTCTATGTGTGGGATGGGAATTATTACGCGCTGGCCGTGGCGGAGCGCCTGGGCGTGCAGGAGCATGGCGGCATGGTGCGGGTGGGATTGGCCCACTACAACACGGCAGACGAAGTGGATCAGTTGGTGGCGGTGCTGCGGGAATTTCGACGCTAAGCGATTAAAGCGATAAGCGCCCGGGTGAGGGGGGCACCCGGACGCTTATCGCCTATGAGTATACTTGGTTTCGCAAAAAGATCAAGAGGCTGAGCTGTCTTTTTGACGCTTGAACACCATTCTCATGCGCGATTAAGCTCGCTATGCACGCGCCTATTCACAACAGTGCCCCAGGCAGGAATTGAACCCACATCAAAGCCTTAGGAGTGCTCTATTCTATCCGTTGAACTACTGGGGCGATCTGGCCGGCCGCGGTGAGCCCGCCCGGCGAGGATTATAAACGCTTTCGGCCCGGCTTAAAAGACGACCTCCACGCTTTCAGCGCGGAGGTCATTTATTGGGCCGAGGCCGCCCAGGTTATTCGAGCCGGCCGGTGGCCAGCGCCTGCTTCACCTCGCCGATCAATTGGGTGACCGGGATTTCACGCGGGCAGGCGTTGGTGCAGTTGAAGGCCGTGCGGCAGCGCCAGACGCCGAACTGCTCGTTGAGCACTTCCAGGCGCTCGCCGGCGGCGTGGTCGCGGTCGTCAAAGATAAAGCGGTGCGCCTGGACGATGGCGGCCGGCCCCACGTATTGGTCATTGGCCCAGAACGACGGGCAGGAGGTGGTGCAGCACGCGCACAGGATGCACCAGGTCCCTTTGTCGAAGCGCTCGCGCGCCTCCGGGGACTGCCGCCGCTCGCGGCCGTCGGCCGGCGCCGGCTCGTCGTTGACCAAGTACGGCATCACCGAGCGGTAATGCTCAAAGAACGGCTCCATATCCACGACCAGGTCTTTGACCAGGTTCATGCCCAGCAGCGGTTCGATGGTGATCGTGGCGCCCTCGTCGGCCACATCCTTCATCAGCACCTTGCAGGCCAGCGCGTTCTGGCCGTTGATGCGCATGCCGTCCGAGCCGCAGATGCCGTGCGCGCACGAGCGCCGCAGGGCCAGGGTGCCGTCCTGCTCCCATTTCACCTGATGCAGCGCGTCCAGAATCCGGTCGGTGGGTTCCACCTCCACCGCGTAGGTCTCCCAGTGCGGCTTCTGATCGATCTCGGGATTGAAGCGCTTGATCTTTAGATTTACCTTCATGATGACCTCATCGATCAGCAGGCGAAAGGCCGCCGGCGGCGGTCTAGTACTTCCGCTCTTTGGGTTCAAACTTGGTAATGACCACCGGCCGGTAGCTCAGGTCGGTGCGGGCATTCTCGGTCACGGCCGCGGTGGGCGCGCCGGTATAGGTGACGAAGGAGTGCTTGAGCCACTGGGCGTCGTCGCGCGCCTGGAAGTCGTCGCGCGAGTGGGCGCCGCGGCTTTCCTGCCGCGCCAGGGCGGAGACGGCCGTGGCTTCGGCCAGGTCCAGCAGACAGCCCAGCTCAAAGGCTTCTAGCAGGTCGGTGTTGAAGCGCCGGCCCTTGTCGTCGATCTGCACCTGGGCAAAGCGCTGCTTAAGCTCGCGCACTTTGTCCACCGCCGTCTGCAGCATCTGCTCTTCGCGGAAGACGCCGACGTTGTCCATCATCACGTCCTGCATCTCCTTGCGGATCCGGCTGGCCTTCTCTTTGCCGGTTTGCGCGCGCAGCCGCTCCAGCTCGGCGGCCACCTGGGCCTCCGGCTGGTCTGGCAGGGGCGCGAAATCAGCCTGCCGGCAAAACTCCGCCAGGGCTTTGCCGCCGCGCCGGCCGTAGACCACCAGATCCACCAGCGAGTTGGTGCCCAGGCGGTTGGCGCCGTGCACGGACACGCACGCGCACTCGCCGGCCGCCGCCAGGCCCGTGATCAAGCCGGCGCCGGCGTCGGCGCGCACCCAGCCGTTGGTGTCGGTGGGGACGCCGCCCATGGCGTAGTGGGCGGTGGGCTGAATCGGCACCGGCTCGGTCATCGGGTCCACGCCCTGATAAACGCGCATCATCTCAATGATGTCCGGCAGCTTCTTCTCCAGCTCCTCGGCGGTGACATCCTTGCCGCCCGGGCCGCTCTTGAATCGGTTGATGGTCTCGGGGCGGATATCGATGTACACGTAGTCCTTGCCGCCGATGCCGCGGCCGTCGCGCACTTCCAGATAGATGCAGCGCGAGCAGACGTCGCGCGAGGCCAGGTCCTTCATCGTCGGCGCGTAGCGCTCCATGAAGCGCTCGCCTTTGTCGTTGATGAAGACGCCGCCCTCGCCGCGCGCCGCCTCGGAGAGCAGGATGCCCAGCTTGTACATGCCGGTGGGATGGAACTGGAAGAACTCCATGTCTTCCAGCGGCACGCCGCGCCGATAGGCCGCCGCCACCGGGTCGCCGGTGAGCGAGTGGGCGTTGGAGGTGACCCGGAACATGCGCCCGAAGCCGCCGGACGCCAGCAGCACCGCCTTGGCGTGGAAGACGTGCAGCTCGCCGGTGTCGATCTCCACGGCGATGACGCCGCGGCAGACGCGGTCTTGGATGATCAGGTCCACCACAAAGTATTCGTCAAAGAAATTTACCTTCTGTTTGACGCACTGCTGGTAGAGCGTCTGCAGGATCATGTGGCCGGTGCGGTCGGCGGACTTGCAGGCGCGCATGACCGGGATCCGGCGCTCGGGGTCGGCCTGGTCCGGTTTGGTGTGGCCGCCGAAGCGGCGCTGCTCGATGCGGCCGTCCGGCGTGCGGTCAAAGGGCAGGCCCATGTGCTCGAGCTCGATGATGGCGTCGATGGCGTCGCGGGCCAGGATCTCGGCCGCGTCCTGGTCCACCAGATAATCGCCGCCCTTGACCGTGTCGAACATGTGCCACTCCCAGTGGTCTTCTTCCATGTTCGCCAGCGCGGCGGCGATGCCGCCCTGGGCGGTGCCGGTGTGGGAGCGCGTGGGGTAGAGCTTGGAGACCACGGCCACGTTGGCGGCCTTGGAAGCGTGCAGGGCCGCCATCAGGCCGGCGCCGCCGGCGCCCACGATCACGGCGTCAAATTTATGATGATGAACCATTCCAGATGTCCTCCCCAGCCGCGGCGCTACGCGCGCACGCCGGCCAGCAACGCGTACGCGCCCAGCGCCGTCAACACCAGCCAGAGCGCGATGAGGCCCACGGTGACCGCCTTGTTGGCGGCCGCGCCGTGGATGTAATCGGCCAGCACGGCCCGCAGGCCGTTAAAGCCGTGCAGCACCGCCAGGGCCAGCACGGTGAAAGTGGCGCCCCAGTTAAGCGGCTGCGCCCAGCGCTCGGCCACATAATTGAGATCGATGTGGTGCGCGCCGGTGAGCAGGGCATTGGCCAGCACGTGGATCCAGATCAACACCAGCAGGATGCCGCCGCTCCAGCGCATGAACAGCCATGACCAGGTCTCGATATTCCTTCCCGGCACGGTCACGTAGCGCGGCGCTTTGGCCACCAGCTGGGCATTGAAGGTGCCGCCGGAGGCCAGCACCGCCACCAGCACCAGGCTGACCGCCGGCACAATCAGATAGGTGATACTCAGGCCGGCGAAGGGCACGGGCGGTTCCGCCCCGCCGCAGGCGCCGGCGCCGCCCATCACCGGGCAGAGATAGTAGTTGTAGATGTTCAGCGAAATGAAGTACGCGGCCGGCAGCCAGCACAACGCGGAGAGCGCGATCACCTTCCAGAACGAGCTGGCTTGCAGGTGCTTATCCCACCAGCCGGGGAAGGTGTCTTTGATGATGATGTTCAGGCCGTTGATGGCGTGGTAGACGATGGCGGCCAGCAAAAAGTATTCGCTGATCAGGAAGGGCAGCGAGCCGTAGAGGTTGATGGCCTCCGCGTAGGCGGCCGGCGCATAGGCAACCCAGGAGGTGTCGGTGACGTGGATGGCCACAAAGAGCAGAATGGCGAGGCCGGAGACGCGGTGCAGGATGTAGGCCCAGTGGCCCTCGCGGCCCCGGTAAAGCACGCCTTCCATGAAGCTCGAGAAGCGTGAAGTGGTGGCGGCCATGTTTTCTCCTCAAAATAGGGGGTATCTGGCGTCATTTTATCATCTTCAATCAGACGGTTCTAATCTGATTCTTTATGGCCGTGATAAGCGGGGCGCTTAAGGGGTCTGGGCCGCCGGCTGAGTGCCCAGCCGAATAAAACGTAGACACAAGCCGGCGCTGACGGCAAAGACGGCCACGGCCGGCCACGGATACAGGCCATACACCGCGCCCAGCGTCAGGAACCACCAGGCCAGCCCCAGCCCGGGCGTGAGGGCCAGGCCGGCCACCACCGCCGCCAGCGGCAGCAGCCCGCCCAGGGCCAGCCAGACATTGAGCGCGCGGCCGGCCGGGAAGCGGCTGGGCTGGATCCAGGGCCACAACGCGCCGGCCGGCGCCAGGAGCAGCGCGGCCGCGAAACCGTTGAGCGCCCAGGCCGTCAGGGCGGTGAGGCTCAAGGCCAGCAGCAGCGTGAGGCGCCGGCTGGGCACCGCCAGCCGCTCGGCCAGCCGGCCCCAGCCGCGCGCGCGCCAGATATCCCACGCGGAAACCCCGGCTACGGCCAGGCTCAGGAGCATGACCCAATCCGCCGGCTGCAGCAGGAAGGGATCGCCGGGCGCGGCCGGGAAGCGCTCATAACCGGGCAGCCAGCCGAGCCGCAGCACAATAAACACGGCCGCAAAG
>JAGOBN010000507.1 GCA_017999235.1 Anaerolineales bacterium
CTTCCATCAAGGCCAAAGTCTCGGGCGCGATCTGGCTGCCCAGCCGCTGCTCGTAGCGCACGGCCCGGAAGAGGCGCGTCGGGTCATCTTGAAAACTAAGCGGATGCAGCACCCGGATGATGCGCTGCGCCAGATCCGTCTGGCCGTGGTGGGCATCCACCAGGCCGCCCCAGCCGGCCGGCGTCAGCGGCACGGCCAGCGCGTTGATGGAAAAGTCCCGCCGGTCGAGGTCGGCGCGGAGGGCCGCCGGGCCGTGGACCACGGGCAGCGCGGCCGGCGCCGGATACGTCTCGGTCCGCGCCGTCGCCAGATCCACGGTCACGCCGTCCGGCGTGGTCCAGGTGGCCGTGCCAAAAGCCGGGTGCGTCAGCACCGTGCCGCCCAGCCGGCGTGCCAGCGCCTGGGCCAGGGCCGGCGCGTCGCCTTCCACCACCACGTCAAAATCATCCGGCGCCAGGCCCAGCAGCAGATCGCGGACAAAGCCGCCGACCAGATACAGCGGCCAGCCGCGCTCGGCCGCCAGCGCCGCGGCCTGCGTCAGCCGTTCGCGCCGGGCGGCCGGCACGGTCGCCGTGATGCGGGAACTGAGTTCGGCCGAGGTCATAAACATGCTCGGCTGATTATAATCCGCCTGAGCACGCCGCGGCCGAACGGCGATAGCCGCGGCCAAATTAGACTGCCCATGGCACAAATATCTGGGGCGCGTCTCACTTGTCGCGCATCGGGTTTGGCCTATACTGAAGCGGCCAAGCCTTGGCCTCCGCCAGTCTGCGCGCAATGCAAGCGCGCAAGCTGAGGTAAAATGGGCTTATGTTGCTAACAGGCAGGGGATAGCAGGCCGACTATGTGGATAGTCACAATCCGTTCTCCAAAAGGCGAGCCGCGCGAATACGTGCTCAAGCCGGGCAAGACCCTCATCGGGCGGCGGTCTGACAGTGACCTGCCTCTGCCGGATGAATCCGCTTCCCGCTCCCACGCGGAAATCCACTATGACCCCAGCGACACCAGCTTGGTGCTGGTGGACAGCGGCAGCACCAACGGCACGTTCGTCAACCGGGAGCGCCTCGGCCAGCCCCGGCGCATCGGCATCGAGGACCAGGTGCGTATCGGCCAGCATGTCTTGACCTTTGCGCGCCGCGAGACGGAACCGCGGCCCGGCGCCAAAACCGACTCGCTGCCCGGCACGCAGCCGCTGACCCGCGATCTGCTGCTGGAATCGCTCGACCACCATGCTGTGCTGCTCTACGAAGTCGCCAGCCGGCTCAACACCGTGATTGACCTGGACACCGCCCTGCGCGAGGTCTCGGACATGATGCGCGTGGCGATGGGCGCGGACAAATGCCAGGTGATCCTGGCGGAGCGCTTCAGCCAGCTGCACGACCTGGGCTTTCCGGTCTCGATCGCGCGCATGGCACTGGACCAGCGCTCGGCCGTCATCGTCCCGGACGCGCAATCCGACCCGCAATTGGGCAAGAGCACGCTGCTGATGCGGATTCGCTCGGCCATGTGCGTGCCGGTGATGAGCGGCGAAAAAGTAGTGGCCCTGATCTACGTCTACAAGACGCGGCCGCTGGCCCGGCCCTTCGACCAGAACGATCTGCAGTTGGCGGTGGCCATCAGCCACCAGGCCGCCCTGACCATCCAGCGCACCCGGCTGCTGGAACACGTCCGCAAGGAACAGCGCATCCGTCAGCTGCTGCAGCGCTTCCTCTCGCCGCCCGAGGCGGAGTTCCTGCTGCAGGAATATCTCCAGACCGGCTCGCTGCCGCCGCTGGCGGAGAAGGCGCTGACCGTGGTCTTCGCCGATATCACCGACTCCACCGGCCTGGCCGAGCGGACCGGCGCCCGGCGCTTCAGCGAGATCCTCAGCCGCTTTTATCAACAGATGACGGACGTGGTCTTTGAGCAAGGCGGCATGCTCAACAAGTACATGGGTGATGGAGTGATGGCGGTCTTTGGCGTCACCACCAACCGCCCCAACGCCGAAGAGCGCGCCACGCGCGCGGCCCTGGAGATGCTCCAGCGGCTGGTCTCGCTGCAGATGGCCGAAAGCGAAACGATCGAGATGGGGATCGGCGTCAACAGCGGCACGGCCATGGCCGGCTACGTCGGCACGGATGAGCGCATCGAATTCACGGTCCTGGGCGATATCGTCAACGTCGCCCAGCGTCTGCAGCTGCATGCCCGCCCTAACCGGGTGCTGGTCGGCCCCGGCACGTACCAAGCCTTGACGGCGCAGGGGAACGGCCGGTTTAACATCAACCCGGTCGGCTCGCTGGAAATCAAGGGCCGGGTGCAGGCGGTGGAAGCCTACGAAGTTTTGCGGGCTTAAGCCCTGGCGCTGGCCCGCTGGAGCGCGAATAGGTCACGCCTGGGCGTGGCCTATTTTTTTCATTCGAGGAGCGGCCGATGACCGATGCAGACCCCACCTTCGGCGGCGAGTTCGTCTGGCGCCCCACGCCGGCCTATACCGAGCGCGCCCATCTGACGCGCTTCATGGCCCGCCACGGTTTGGCGGATTATGCCGCCTTGCTGCGCCGCTCGACCGCCGACATCGCCTGGTTTACAACGGCCGTGCTGGAGTATCTGGACATCCAGTTTGCCGCGCCTTACCAGCAGGTGCTGGACCTGAGCCGCGGCCCGCGGTGGCCGCGCTGGTGCGTGGGCGGCCGGCTCAACATTGTCCAGACCTGCCTGGACCGCCATTTCGCGGTCCCGCGCCAGGCCAACCGGCCGGCGCTGCTCTGGGAAGACGAGGCCGGCCACACCCGCCGCCTCAGCTACGCCGACCTGCACCGCGAAGTCAACCACTGCGCCAACGCCCTGCGCCAGCTCGGTTTCCGCAAGGGCGACGCGCTGGGCCTCTTCATGCCCATGACGCCCGAGATCGTCATCGCCTTCCTGGCCATCATCAAGATCGGCGGCGTGGTCCTGCCGCTGTTTTCCGGCTTTGGGGCCGAGGCCGCCGCCAGCCGCCTCAACGACGCCAGCGCGGCCGGCTTGATCACGGCCGATGGCTTCTTCCGGCGCGGCCATTTGGTCCCCCTGAAGCCGGTCGCGGACGCCGCCGCCGCGCAGGTGCCGACGCTGCGCGAGGTGCTGGTGGTGCGGCACACCGGCAACCCGGTCGAGATGAAGGGCGGCCGCGACCACTGGTGGCACGACGAGGTCCCCGAGCAATCCGGCTTTGCCGAGACGGAGATCATGGAGGCGGAAGACCCGCTGATGATCATTTACACCTCCGGCACCACCGGCCGGCCCAAGGGCGCCGTCCACACCCACTGCGGCTTTCCGGTGAAGGCCGCGCAAGACATGGCCTTCCATATGGACGTGCATGGCCCGGAAGCGGACGCGGCCGGCGACTCGATCTTGTGGCTCACCGATATGGGCTGGATGATGGGACCGTGGCTGGTGTTTGGCAGCCTGATCCTGGGCGCCACGCTGTGCCTGTACGACGGCGCCCCCGACTACCCCGGCCCGGACCGCCTGTGGGCGCTGGTGGAGCGGCACGCGCTCACTCATCTGGGCCTGTCCCCCACCCTGGTGCGCGCGCTCAGCCAGTATGGCGAAGCGCCTGTCCGCCAGCATGCTCTGACGAGCCTGCGGATTTTCGCCTCCACCGGCGAGCCGTGGAACCCCGCGCCGTGGCAGTGGCTGTTTCAGACCGTCGGCCAGGGCCGGCGGCCGATCATCAACTACACCGGCGGCACGGAAATTGCCGGCGGCATTATCTCGGCCAACCCGCTCCTGCCCCTCAAACCGTGCGCGTTTTCGGCCGCGTGTCCGGGGATGGATGTGGATGTGGTGGATGAGGCCGGCCAGCCGGTGCGCGGCCAAGTGGGCGAGCTGGTCATCCGCCAGCCGTGGATCGGGATGACGCGCGGCTTCTGGAAGGACCCCGCGCGCTTCGAGGCCACGTATTGGGGGCGGTGGCCAGACCTGTGGGTGCACGGCGAT
>JAGOBN010000508.1 GCA_017999235.1 Anaerolineales bacterium
GCCGCGCTCAGGAGCACATCCTGAAACGAGAGCAGCCGGCCATCCGGGCTCTGCCGCAGCACCGGCAGGGAGTAGCTGTAGGTGGGCAGGTTGACGCGCCAGCGCAACTCGCCGATCCCGGTCAAGGCGATGATGTGCCGCTCGGTGGCAAAATAGAAGCTGCCATCCGACCCGACAAACGGTTGGGCGAGCAGATTGCTGGGGGTTCGGTTGAGCCACGACCAGCGGAGGGCGCCGCCCGGTCCAAAGGCATGCGCATCGCCGCGGCCCGTGACCACGATGATCTCGCCGGCGGCGGTGAGGGCGGGGACGCTGGCAAAGAATGGCAGGGCCGGCCGGGCCACTTGCTCGTCGCTGGCCTGGTAATCGGCTTCCGGGATGGGGGTTTGCCAGAGCAGCGCGCCCGCCGGCGACAGCGCGGCCAGACTGCCGCCATCCCGCGCGGTGACCAGATACAGCGTGCCGTCCGCGGCCACCGCCGGTGGGAACAGCCCGCCGGCCTCAGTGAAGGTCCAGGCGATCTCGCCGGCGGCCGGCCCGCGCACCGGCGCATACAGGGTCCCGGCCGCGTCATGGCGCGCTCCGGCCCACAGGTGTCCGCCGGGGACGGAGATGGCGTTGGCGGCCAGGGTGCCGGAGTTGGTCTGGCGCCACAGCCACCAGCCGCCGCCGCCGATCAAGATCAACAGGCCCGCGATCGCGGCGCCGTTGCCGGCGGCGCGCTGCCATTCCGCCAGCACCAGGAAGAACCGGTCGCCCAGCGAGTCGCTCCAGTGGGCCAGCCGCCGCGTCACCCAATTGAGGCGCTGATGCTCGGCGGAGAACGCCTGGCGCAGGCCCGCGCCCAGCAGGTTGAAGCCCAGCACGGTCACCAGCACCAGGCCGCCGGCCATCAGGGCCGCCCACGGCTGCCGGGTCGTGGCGGAGAAGTTCAGCAGCTGGCCCAGCTCTGGCAGGCCGGCCGCGCGCACGCCGGCGAAATCATGCTCGGTCGGCAGCCAGACGGCATTGACGAAGTAGCCCAGGAAGCCCAGGCCGGCGGTGGTCAGCAGCGCGCTGCTGGCTTCCAGGGCCAGCAGGATCCACACCAGGGGCAGCAGCTGGGGCAGGACATGCCGGCTGAGGATTTGGGCCTCGGAAGCGCCCAGCGCCTCGGCCGCCTCCACATAGCGCTGGCCCTTGACCAGCCGGGTTTGCTCACGCACCAGGCGCGCCACATCCGCCCAGCCGGTCAGGGCCAGGCCCAGGATGAACGCCCCCACCCCCCAGCGCTGGCCGGTGGCGGCGATGACGAATAAAGCCACAAATAAGACCGGGGCCGCCAGCGCCACCGCCGTGGCGGAACTCAGGACCCGCCCCACCCAGTGGTTGGACCAGCCCGCCACCAGGCCGGCCCCCAGCCCCAGGCTCAGGCGCAGCGCGGCGACGGTCAGCACGAGCGTGAGCGTGGGCCGCACCGCCCAGAGCAGGCGGCTGTAGATATCGCGCCCGAATTCATCCGCGCCGAGCGGGAAGCCCGGCACCAGCAGGGGCGCGAAAGGCGGCTTGACGAAGTCCCGGCCGATGAAGACGATGTAGTTCTCTTTGAGCGGGTCGGCCGGCGCCAGGCTTGGCCCCCACAGCGCCAGGGCCGCCACGCCGGCCACCAGCAGACCGCCGAGCCAGAGCGCCCAATTGGGGCCGGGGCCGCTATCGCGAACCGGGGAGGCGGTTGAGGCGGAGGGCATAGGGTTAGTGTTGGGGGTCATCCAGACGCAGGCGCGGATCAACCGCCCGCGCCAGACTGGAGGCCGCGGTTTCCACGGTGATGAAGGCCAACGCCAACACCATCAGCAGGGCGGCCAGCAGCGGCGGGTGGAGGAAGTATTGGCCGCCGCCGCTTAAGGAGCCCGGCGCCGCGATGTTGGGGGCCAGCAGGGTCTGGGCCAGCAGCCGCCCCAGCCCCGGCCAGGCGAAGAGCCATTCCACCAGGACCAACTCGCCCACCGCCAGACGGAAGGCGCCGGCCATGGTCAGGAGGATGGGGGCCAGGGCGTTGCTCAGCGCGTGGCGCCAGCGGATGCGGCGCCAGGTGTTGCCGAAGCTGCGCGCCGTCACGACATACTGTTTGCGGATTTCGTCGGCCAGCAAGTTGGCGGTGACTTGGGCGATCTGCGTGGCCGGCCGGATCACCAGGGCCAGCGTGGGGAGCGCCAGATGCGCGTCCCAGCCGAAGCCGCCCAGCGGCAGGGGGAACTCCCCCAGCCCGCGCAGCAAGAGAAACGCGGCGGCAGCCACAAATAACGTTCCCAGATAAAAGCTGGGCATGGCCAGGCCCAGCGAGACCACGGGCGTCAGCCAGCGGGCGACGCCGGGCGGCTCCACGCGCACCGCCAGCAAGCCGAGGGCCAGCCCGGTCAGCACGCTGAAGACGGCGGCCAGAGCCAGCAAGCCGGCGCTGGCCAGCGCGGCCTGACCGAGCGCTTCCATCACCGGCACCCCGACCCCCACCGCCAATGTGCCAAAATCCAAACGGGTGGCGGCCTGCAGATACTCGGCATAGAGCGGCAGGATCTCCGGCGGCGCGGCGCGCGTGCCGTAGGGGTTCTGGAGCTGTTGGATGTAGCGCGCGCCGTGAGCGTAGGCGAAGCCGACGAAGTTGACGAGCGCCAGGATGAGCGCGCCCGCGGCCAAGCGCTGGGTGAGATAACGCAGCATGCGGGGAGTTTACCGTAGATTGATGATTCGCCAACCGCATAGATTTTACCGGCCGCGGCGCGCGGCGGGCCGGCCATTAAATCAAAACCGCCCGGCCGGTTGGCTGGGCGGGGCGTGCGGCGGCCGGCGCGGGATTAAGCGCGCGCCGGCGCCGGCGCGGTCTGTTCTTTGGGCGCGGTCTGCGTCTGTGTGGCCAGCGTGAAGCCCACAAACATGATCGCGGCGCCGAGCAGTTCGCTGATGTACAGCCAATCGCCCAGCCCGACGCGGATGAGGGTGCCGGCGGCGGCCGGGAACAGCCCGCCCACGGCGATCAAGATATTGCCCAGCATGCGGTTGAGGAGCACGTGCTTGCGCCAGAACAGCCAGGCGCTGTAAGCGGCGCCGCCCACCAAGCCCAGGGTTCCGTAAATGTTCAGCAGAACCGTCAGGATCACCATGGGCCGGGTGCGTGTCAGCAGATCTTTGTACTGCGTGGAGATGGCCACCCCAGACTGGAAACCGGCCGCGTCCAGGGGCGCGAGCGCCACCAGGCCGAGCGCGGCCAGGCTGACCACCGCCAGGGCGAGGGCCAAGCCGTGGGCGACGCGCGCCTTGCGGACCAACAGGTACACGGAGCCTTGCGCCAGCCAGGCGGCCGTGAGCATGGCGCCGGAGAGATACCACAGGCGCAGGATGAAGGGGCTCCAGGCCAGGGCCAGGTAAGCTTCGGAGAAGGTGCCGGCCGCGTACAGCAGCAGGCCGAAGCTCCACGCCAGCGTATGCCAGCGCCGACCCTTAAGGAAGCGGTAGAACACGGCGCCCGCGAACGCCAGGGTGATGACGGTTGAGATAAAGGGCAGGGTGTGCAGCAGATCCATGAAATTTCTCCGCGGTGTTTGAACGGGCGTGGAACTCAGCCTATAAGCCGGAGACGCTGGGCGTGTGCGCCTCCACCAGCGCCAACAGCACGGCGTTGCCAAAAGTAGTGACGCGGCGGTGCATCAGCGCCCATTCCCGGGCGGCGCGCATGCCGGACGCCTGGTAGATATCCAGCACACTCTCGTATAGAAAATCGGAGAAGTACTGGCACAGCCGGACGGTGTCGGCCAGGGTCAGACCCGCCTCGCGGCCCAGGCGTTCGTAGGCGCGGCCCTCGGCGGCCGCCACCTCCAAAGCCGCCGGGTCATCGTCTGAGAGGTGGCTCATCAACGCCGTCAACAAGCGCCGGCCGCTCTCGCGGAACTCGCGCTTGCGCGCTTCATCCAGC
>JAGOBN010000509.1 GCA_017999235.1 Anaerolineales bacterium
GACATGATCAGCATGGCGCTGGCGCCGTCGGAGATGCCGCAGGCGTTGGCGGGCGTCACCGAGCCGCCCTCGCGCTTGAAGATGGCGGGGTAGAGCGCGGCTTTCTGCACGGTCAGTCCGGGGTTGATGGTCTCGTCCTGGGTGATCTTCTCTTTGGCCACTTCCTGGCCGGCGGCCCGCTTGATCACTTCCACTGGCACAATCTCGTCCGCAAACTTGCCCATGCGCGTGGCCATAAAGGCCTTTTTGTGCGACTGGACCGCGTATTCATCCTGCTGCTGGCGGTTGAGCCCAAACTCTTCCACCAGGTTCTCGGCCGTGCGCCCCATGAGCTGGCCGCAGATCGGGTCGGTCAGCCCTTCCCACATGGCGTCCGTGAACTCGGCGTGCCGGATCTTCAGGCCCCAGCGCGCGCCTTTGACGATGTAGGGGATGTTGCTCATCGACTCGACGCCGCCCACCAGGTAGACCTCGCCGTCGCCCACCTGGATGGCGCGCCAGGCCTGCACGATGGCGTCCATCCCGGAGTTGCAGTTGCGGGCCACGGTGTAGGCCGGCACTTCCTTGGGGATGCCCGCCATCAGCGCCGCCACGCGCGTGATGTTGGGCGCGTCCGAGGGCTGGGCGATGCAGCCAAAGATGACTTCGCTGATCTGGGCCGGATCGAGCTGGGTGCGCTCCAGCAGGCCGCGCATGACGGTGGCGGCCAGGTCTTTGGCGGACACATCCCGGAAGACTCCGCCGTGGTTGCCCACTGGCGTGCGGACGGCGTCGACGATGACCACTTCACGCATGAGGTTCGCTCCTTGGGGGTGAGGCGGCGGCCACGCGCACGCCGCGCAACATGATTTCCAGAACTTGTTCGTACAGGGCGTTGACGTCCTGGGCCAGCATTTCGCGCCGCAGCGGGTGGCCGGTGAGCACCAGCACGCCGTTGAGCGCCGCCCACAGCGCGCCCGCCATTTGGCGCGGGTCGCCCGGCTGCAGCTGGCCGGCGGTGATGCCGTGCTCGACGGCGCGCACCAGCCAGTGGAAGCCGTCCAGGCTGCGATGCAGAATGGTCTCGTAGAGCTCGCGCCGGATGGATTCGCGGAATTGGCCGCGGTCAAAGGCCATCATCAGCCGGAAGTAATCGCGTTCTTCGCGCGAGAAGCGGAAGTAGGCCTCGGCCAGATGCCACAGCCGCGCCTCGGCGTCGGCGGCCTCGGCCTCGTAGGCCTGCGCCAGCCGCGTATTGAGCGAATCCAGACCCTCCAGCAAAAGGGTGGCCAGGATGGTTTCTTTGCTGTGGAAGTAGATGTAGACGGTGCCTTTGGCCACCTGCGCCCGCGCCGCGATGGCGTCCACGGTGGCGCTGCGGATGCCCTGCTCGAAGAAGACCTCGCGCGCCGCGGCCAAAATGGCCGCATGCCGGTCGGCGCGCTCACGTTGCCGTCGAGAGATAGTGAGGGGTTGTTTCATGACCGCTGGTCAGTAAATGACTATAAGTCATTATATGGATATAGAGCGCGCAAAGTCAATGGGTTTTTGGCATTTTGTCCAGGATTTTTTGCAATTTCATTGTGCGCGCCGTCACAATACTGGGTCGGCGGCGCCGGTGAATTCAAGCAGTCTGGGCCGCCAGGTTTCGGCGCGCCGGGTTCAGTTGGCACAGAAACGATGCGGCGCGCAGGCGCGGCGCCGGTATAATCCGGCGCATGCCCATCCAGGTGTTGTCTGATGAATTGGCGTCCCAGATCGCGGCCGGCGAGGTGGTGGAGCGGCCGGCCTCGGTGGTGAAAGAGCTGCTCGAGAATGCGCTGGATGCCGGCGCGCGCACGATCACCGTCACCATCGAAGGCGGCGGCCGGCAGCTGATCCGCGTGGCCGATGACGGTCTGGGCATCCCGGCCGGCGAAGTGGAACTGGCTTTTGCCCGGCACGCCACCTCCAAGCTGGCCGTCGCGGATGATCTGTTTCATATCCACACCTTGGGCTTTCGGGGTGAGGCGCTGGCCTCCATCGCGTCGGTCAGCCGGGTGGGCGTGGTCACCCGCGCGCGCGGGGAAGACCTCGGCACCCAGCTGCGGCTGGAGGGCGGGGCGCTGGTCAGCCGCGCCGGCCTCGGCGCGCCGCCGGGCACGGTCATCTCGGTGGAGAACCTGTTCTACAACGTGCCGGCCCGGTTGAAGTTTCTCAAGTCCGAGACCTCCGAGCGCGGCCAGATTGCCACCCTGCTGAGCCGCTACGCCCTGGCCTACCCGGCGGTCCGCTTCAAGCTGTTGTTTGACAACCGCACGTCCTTTCAGTCCAACGGCAGCGGCGATGTGCGCGAGGCGCTGGTGGCCGCCTACGGCGTCGAGATCGCGCGGCAGCTGATCGCCATTGACAGCGCCTATGGCCAGGACCAACTCCCCCTTTCCAAGTCCCCCGAGGACGAAGAGGGCGATGACCTGGCCTTGCGGGAGCCGCGCCCGGACTACGCCGCGCGGGATACCATTCGCGTGGCCGGCTTTATCAGCCCGCCGGCCCTCAACCGCTCCAACCGGCGCGATATCACGCTGTTTGTCAACGGCCGCTGGATCCAGGATATCCGCCTGAGCACGGCCGTCCTGCAGGCGTATCACACCATGCTCATGGTCGGCCGCTACCCGCTGGCCGTGATCATGCTGTACTTGCCGGCCGAGGACGTGGATGTGAACGTCCATCCCACCAAGGCGGAAGTGCGCTTCCGCAGCGCCGATGCCGTTTTCAGCGCCGTGGAGCGCACGGTGCGGCGCGCGCTGACGGAGCGGGCGCCGGTGCCGCAGATTGAACTGCGGCGCTGGGATACCAGCGCCGCAGCCGACCGGCTGGTGCGGCCCTCCCTGCAATGGGGGCCGGAGTGGGGGCTGGGGGAAAGTCAGCCCGCCCCCGGCCCCGCGTCCCCGGCCGCACTGACGGCGCCCGGCTTCGGCGCCTCGCCCCAGCCCTCGTTGCCGGCCGCCGACGTGCCTTTGCTGCGGACCATCGGGCAGGTGGGCGCCGCCTACATCGTGGCCGAAGGCCCGGACGGCTTGTACCTGATCGACCAGCACGCCGCGCACGAGCGCATCTTGTACGAAGCCTTCAGCGTGCAGCGCGCCGCCGCCCAGGTGGTGTCCCAGGCTTTGCTGGAGCCGGCGGTGGTGGAAGTGCCGGCCGCGGCGGCGGCCCTGCTGGCGGGCCAGATCGACGTGCTGAACGCCATCGGTTTCGCGGTGGAGCATTTCGGCGGCAACCAGTTCCTGGTGCGCTCGCTGCCGACGGTGCTGGGCAAGGTGGACCCCGCCAAGGCGGTGCGGGTGTTGGTGGAAGAATTTGAAGAAGACGAGACGCCGCTGGCGGCGGAAGTGGAGGCGCGCTTGATCGCGCGCGTGTGCAAGCGGGCGGCCGTCAAGGCCGGCCAGGTGCTGACGCCGGCCGAGATGGGGGAGCTGACGCGCCAGCTGGAGCGCTGCCAATCTCCGCGCACCTGCCCCCACGGCCGGCCGACCATGATCTTTCTCAGCGTGGATACGCTGGAAAAACAATTCGGACGCAAGGGGTAAGGGACCGATGGGCAAACGCATCGTCATCCTGTTTTCCGACACCGGCGGCGGTCATCGCAGCGCCGGCGAGGCGATCCAAGAAGCGCTGCAGGCGCGCCACGGCGGGGAAGCGCAGGTGGAGTTGGTGGACGCCCTCACCTATTACGCCCCCACGCCGTTTAACCATCTGGCGGCCTGGTATCCCACCATGATCGCGCGGGGCCGGGCGACGTGGGGCGTGGGCTACTGGCTCTCCAATGGACGCCGGCGCATCCGCACGGTCCTGGACTTGCTCTGGCCGTATGTCCGGCGCGCGGTCCGGCGCTGCTTGCGCGAGCATCCCGCCGATGTGTACGTCTCCGTGCATCCGCTGTTGACGCAGGTGCTGCGCGGCCTGGGCGCGGGGCGGCCGCCCTT
>JAGOBN010000510.1 GCA_017999235.1 Anaerolineales bacterium
TATACTCCGCGTAGCGCACTTCATCGCGCACGATCTGCGCGTATTGGGACTGGAGCTTGAGATTGAACTGCTCTTCTTCTTCCGGGACGAGATGGATGGACGTGATCACGTTCTTGGGCCGGCCGACCGCGCCGGTCAGCGCCCAGGCCGGCGGCGCGGACGGCGCCGCGGCGCGCAGGGGCGGCAGTTCCGCCGGCTCCATCATCTGGCCGAGACAGCCATCCAGCAGCACCACCGCGATCATGCGGTACCGGTCGGCCAGATCAAAAGCCAGGCCGGTCAAATCCACCGCCTCTTGAACGGTGGCCGGCGCCAGCACGATCATCCGGTAATCGCCGTGGCCGCCGCCTTTAACGATCTGGTTGTAATCACTTTGCGCCGGCGCGATGTTGCCCAGCCCCGGCCCGCCGCGCATCACGTCCACGATCACACACGGCACTTCCGAGGCGGCGATGTAGGACAAACCTTCCTGCATCAGGCTGACGCCAGGGCTGGAAGACGAGGTCAGCACCCGCTGACCCGTGCACGCCGCGCCATACACCATGTTAATGGCGGCCACTTCGCTTTCCGCCTGCACAAAAACCCGGCCCAATTCCGGCATCCGGCGGGCCATATATTCCAGCAGCTCCGTCTGCGGCGTGATGGGATAGCCAAAATACGCCTGGACGCCCGCGCGGATGGCGGCTTCGGCGATGGCTTCATTGCCTTTGAGCAGTTGTTTGGCCATATGGGTTACGCGGCCAGCGTCCGCGCGGGGACGACTTTATGCGCGCGATAGACGGTGATACAGGCGTCGGGGCACATCAGACCGCACAGCGTACATCCGGTACAGCGCTCGCGCGCGTCCGTGAACTGCGCGGGATGATAGCCGCGGGAGTTCAAGCGCTCCGCCGCCAGGCTGATCAGTTTCTGCTGGCAAGCCGAGATGCACAGCGCGCATCCCTTGCAGCGCGCCTCATCAATGACGATGTGACCTTTCGACATTAACGGCCTCCTTTGCCCACTTGTTCTAGTCTTAAGCATAGTGCCGGCCCAGCGGCGGGCGTAGTGTCCTCCGTCACTCGCTGGCATAGACAAAGCTCCCCAAGAAAACATAATCGCGCCAGCCTGCAATCAGCACCGGCCCGGTTCTGACTGGCGGTGGATGATCCGCCCGGCCGGGCAGCGGCGGCCGGGTTGACTCGAGCCGTCCGGTTCGCGCACAATAGGAGGGTCGTTGCCGCGTACAATGAGATCAGTCCGTTCAAATCAGGAGATTGGTTATGACTCTGCCGTCTGAGCCCGATACCACCGCCGCCGCCCAACCCTCTGACGCCGAGCGTATGCGCGCGCTGATCGAGTCTTTGAGCGCCTACATGGAGTATTATCACGGCGGCGGCGTCAGCCTGGTTAGTTTTGATGGTGAGACCCTGCGGGTGAAAATGAACGGCGCCTGCCAGGGGTGCAAGCTGACCCCCCTCACCCTGCATGGCTGGATTGAAGGCACCGTCCGGCCGTTCTTCCCGGGCCTGCACCGCGTAGAAGCCGTATAGCCCGCGCCCGCTTAAATAAAAAAACCTCCCGCCGGTTTCGGCGGGAGGTTTTTTTCTACTGCTGCGGCAGGCTGTCCAGCCAGGCCTGGAGGGTGGGCTTATCGGCGTCCGGGGCCGCGCTGACCGCTTGCGTCCCAAAAGCCCGCGCCTGCACCAGGTCGCCCGTCTGCCGGTAGAGCTCACCCAGCGCGCGGTACACCTGCCATTGACCGACGCCGGCGTTCAACTCCGCCACCCGCAGGTATTGCTCAATGGCCGGCTGGAGCTGGTTGGTGGCCACGTAGACGCTGGCCAGCCCCAGATGCAAGTTGAGTAGGCTGGTGGCGCGGCCGGCCTCCCCGATCTTCACGCCTTCCGCGTAGGCGGCCTCGGCCTTTTGATATGCCGCCTGCTGCGCGACCGTGTCCGTAATGACCCGCGCTTCCGTCTGATACAAATCCCCCAGATACCAATACGTCTGATCAAACTTGCTGTCCAGCGCCAGTGAGCGTTCCAAGTAGGTGCGCGCTTCAGCCGTTTTCCCCAGCAGCTGCATTTGCAGCAGCGCCCATTCGTTCCACAGGCCGGCGTTATTGGGGCTGAGCTTGAGCGCCTGGCCGTAATACTTATCCGCTGCGGCGGCATGGGTTTGCCGGGCGGCGGTCTCGATGGTCAGCACCGCCCACTGGCGGTTCAGCCGGGCGAGATTGGCCGTATGATCCGTGTTCAGCGGATTGATCGCCTGCGCCTTGAACAGTTCCGCCTGCGCGGTCTCAAACAGACCGTCGCGCTGCTCCGCCGGCGCCGACGAGCTGGCGTTGAGATAAGACCGGCCCAGGAAGAGATAGTAGAAATCCTGGCTGGGCGCCAGCGCCAGCGTGTTCTTGAACAGTTCCACCGCCACCGCCGGCTGACCCTGCTCGTCAAACTGCAGACCGGTCTTGTAGATCACGTCCGCCTGGATGACTTGCAGGTTGAGCAGCACGCTCAGCACGAGCGCCACCGGCCCCAGCCCGGCCACGCCCAGCCAGGCCAGCGGCGTCATCTCCGCCCGCGCCCGCGCCAGGCCAGGCCGGGCGCTCGCCAGGATGCCGGCCCAGGCCGCCAGACAGACGAACAGCAGCGCGTAATACCAGGTCAAGACGCCGGCGACGAGATTGACCGAGTTCTTGAGCTCGTCCACCGTCCGCGGCTGATAAGCGGCGATGCCGGCCAGGACGCCGGCGTGGATCAGCCACGTCAGGCCGGCCGCCAGCGCCGTAAAGCCCAGGCTGGCCGCCAGGCCGCCCAGCCAGCCCGCCGCCGGGCGATCCACGGTCTCTTCCAGATAGACCAGCGCGCCGCCCAGCAGCCAGGTCAGCAGGAGCAGGCCTAGAATGCCGAAGGACGGCTGGGCGTTCACGGTCGTCAGCGCGGTGCCGATGATGGCCGGGGCCTGGGTGGAGCGATTGGCGTTGGTGATGAAGTCAAAGCCCAGCGTGAGCAGCAGCGGCGCCATCACGCCCAGGGTCAGGGCCACAGGCAGCAAGGGCGCTTCCTCACCGGCACCCTCCCCGCCGGCCGGACGGCGGCGGCCGGCGCGCGCCGCGCCCTTAACCGGCGCGGCGGCGGGCAGCGGCTCGCCGGCGCCGCGCGGCTCCAGGCGCGGCCAGACCTCGCCCAGCACGATCAGCACACCGACAAAAATCCAGAAGTGGGTGCGCGTGGAGACAATGGCAATGCCAAAGTGGATCTCGGTGAAATGCGCCACGATGGCCGTGAACAGGCTGATCAGCGCCACCGCCTGCCAGGCCTCGCGCCGCGGCGCGGACACGTTGGCGGGCAGCAGCGCGTAGAGGGTGAGAAAGGCAATCAAGCCCAAGAGCATGCCGAACGGCAGGCTGACGCCAAAGAACTGCGGACCCTGCCAATAGACAAACAGTCCCGTACTCAGCGCGCCGCCGCCCAAGACCAGGGCCAGAAAGATGTTGCGGCGGGCGGGTGACCCAATGAGGCCCAGCCACTTCAGGCTGTAGTAGAACAGGCCGACAAACAGGCTCATCTGCGCCAACAGTCCGAGAATGCCGGTAAAGGCCAGCGCGTCAAAGGTTTCGTTATGCGACCGGTCCGGCGAGGCGTTGCGCGCTTCCAACTGGCCCAGCTCCGGCGGATAGAAGCGGTTGTAGGCCACCAGCATGGCTTCCGGGCCGTACCCCACCAGCGGCCGGATGGCGTTCCATACATCCGGCTGGCCGGCCGGCGTCTCCAACGCCGCGTGCGGCGTCATCATCTCCACCACCCCGGTCCAGATCAGCACGCGCACCCGCCCGGTGCCGGTGTTGCCCTGGATCTCATCAAACATGCTGGCCAGGCGGTTGAGGCTGCGCGTCTGGGCCAGTCCGCTCAGCGGCCCGTTCGGCACGTTAAGCACGCCCAGGAACACGGCCATC
>JAGOBN010000511.1 GCA_017999235.1 Anaerolineales bacterium
CATCGTCCACGTCTTTTTTGTAGGCCGCGCCCAACACCAGCACGCGCGCGCCGCGCAAGGCGCGGCCGTCTTCGTTGAGCGCGTCGGCCACCAGCGTCACCACGTGATGCGGCATCTGCGAGTTGATGGTGTCCGCCAGCTCGATAAAACGCGCCGTATAGTTGAGAGATTTGAGCTTCCAGGACAGGTAGAGCGGGTCGAGCGGGATGCAATTGTGCGCCAGCAGCCCATAGGATGTCACGAAGGTGTGCGTGTCTTCGACTTCCAGTGAATAAACATGCTCCAAGGGCGCCGCGTCTTCAACGGTGCGTACCGCTATGGTGGCGAACCCCGGGTGTCTTTCGAAATGGGAAGTCGACATCGGCTTGCGGCGGCCGGCCGCATATGCCTCAAGCCGCTGGCGTTTCTCGCCCAAAAAGAGCGGTGTCAAACGCTCCAACTGGGTCGCCC
Source organism: Anaerolineales bacterium (assembly GCA_017999235.1). The sequence continues at coordinate 451 of JAGOBN010000511.1, forward strand.
CCCACAACCGCAGCTGCGGTTTGGTGCGCTTGAAGGTGGGTACCCAATCCAAACCGTGCAAGAGCCGCGCCACCTGTTGGAACAACACCGGGCTGCTGGAGAAATAACCCGCCTGGCAGCTATTGGAATGGTGGGTATAGGTTTTGCCGCGCTTTTGGTACTCCCACCTCCCGCTCACATGGTGCACATCCCCATCGCCGCGCAGGAGGCCGGCCAGCAAAGCCAAGCGCAACGGTTCCGGAGCACCTAGGAACCTCGCCGGGATCTTCATTGTGTAACAGTTCACCCCGCATCCGAGCACATCCCGTACGAGGAGGCCCAAAGGCCGGGAGGAGACTTTTATGTGATGAGATTGCCAGCGCCGATCGCGGTATTCGGAATAGGCTACCCCGAGCTTTTCCAGGATGCTCTTCAAATCCGCAATGTACTCCGTCTCCTTTACGTGAAAAGTAAACCGCACCCGCAGCGCCGCGTCATCAGTCAAGCAGCCTTCGCTCAGATAGTATCCCAGCAAGCGGGCAAAATCCTCGTCGAGAAGGACAACCGCCGGGAACGTGTTATACGACGGCCCCCGTCCAGTCACCAGGTCAACCTCCGTCCGCGGAAACGGCATCAGCCCGCGCCGCTCTAGTTCCAGATACGCGGCCAAGGGCATGACATTTTGCTTAAAGACATCGCGCGGGCTGAGTTTTAAGGTCAACAAGTGCGGCCGCAGGGCAGCTGCGTGGTCAGCATACCGCCCCTGCCTGGGCTTGACCCGCATCCGGCGGCAGTCCGCCTCGGTGATATGCGCGATTAAATCAATGTCGGCGACCGGCGTCTCTGGCTGGCCCAGAGGCACCACCAGTCGATCTCCTGGACGAAGCTGGTCAGCCCGGACAGCTTGCAGTTCTTCCCCGGACCAGATCATCATAGGGTGGCCATCGGTCGTCGAAAGGCGCCGGCCATCCTGGGTCCAAATTGACCGGGACGGCCCGGCATAGCGGCGGCGCGATACGTACTCCAACCGGCGGTAAACAGCGCCTCCACCGGAGGGATCCAGCGACAGGACTTCCAGGCTCTGGGGCGCAAACACGCTCAAATCGGCCGTCTCGACCATCGGCTCCGCTCCGGCCGTCTTCAGCCGCTCAACCAGTCCATAGAGCGTCAACACTTGGGTCCCGGCTTTGTCTCGAACGAAAACCCACTCCTCGCCGCTCAAACAATGTCCCCCAATGCCCGGACCAGGCGTGAATTTCATATAGCCGTAGGGCTTGGTCGCGGCGGCCTCGATCACTTCCCAGACGTTCAGGTCCAGCTTGGCGCACATCAGCGCCACTTCATTGACCAGGCCGATGTTCACGGCGCGGAAGGTGTTTTCCAGCAGCTTGACCATCTCCGCCGCGCGCGGCGACGAGACCGGCACCACGGTATCCACGGCCAACCGATACAGGGCGACGGCGGCCTCCGTACAGGCCGGCGTGGTACCGCCCACCACCTTGGGGGTGTTGCGGACGCCGTACTGGAGGTTAGCCGGGTCAATGCGCTCGGGCGAGAACGCCAGAAATATATCGGTGCCCAGCGTGAAGCCGCGCTCTTTCAGCCGCGGCTCAAAGATCTCCTCGGTGGTGCCCGGATAAGTGGTGCTTTCGAGAACAATCAGCATCCCCGGGTGCGCGGCCGCCGTCACCTTCTCCGCCGCGTCGATGACGTAAGACATGTCCGGGTCGCGGGTCTTACGCAGCGGCGTGGGGACACAGATGCTCACCGCATCGGCCTGGCGCAGTTCGGCATAATCCGTGGTGGCCGCCAGCCGGCCGCGCCGCACGAGGTCCGCCACCTCGGCGGCCGGCACATCTTGAATGTAGCTCTCGCCCCGGCCCAGGGCTTCGATCTTGCGCGGGTCCACATCCACGCCGATGACGCGCAGGCCGGCGCGCGCGAATTCCACCGCCAGGGGCAGGCCCACATATCCCAGCCCCACGATGCCCAGGACGGCCGTCCGATTGGCGAACCGCTCCAGCAACTCGGCGTTGGAAGAAGTCATAGAGTCCCTTAATTGACGCGCGCCGGCGGGGAAGCTATAATCGAAAGAACAGTATATCAAAACCTTCGGGGCAGGGTGCGAGTCGCACCGCTGCGCGTGGCCAAGCACGGCGCTACCCGCCGGGCAAGCCAGGGCAGCCAGAGCGGCTCTATTCCCGATCGGCGGTAAGTGCGTGGGCTCAACCCACGGACAAGCCCGCGAGCCAAAGGCCAGCAGCCCCTGGACGGCGCAAGCGCGGTCCAAGGGCAGGTGTGGCCGGCGGCATGATCCGGTGACATTCCGGAGCCGACCGTATAGTCGGGATTGAAAGAAGGGCCGCCGGCGCTGGACGCCGGCGACAGGCGAAAGCGCGGAGGCGTTTTCGCGGCCGCCCCGTTGGCTGCGTGTTGGTTGCGCGCCGACGGGTCTTTGCTTAACGCGGCCGTGTTCCGCCTCCCGCTGGTCGTGCTATGCGTTCGCCGCGCCACCCCGAAGAGTCTTGCTCATCGGGGTGTTTTATTTATGGCGATCCGATCCATCCTGGTTCCGCAAACTCCCGCTCCGCCGGCGCCGCGCCGCCCGAGCACCTGGCGCTGGCATACCGCGGTTACCATGGTCTCCGGCTTGCTGGGCCTCGCGGCGTGGGAGCTGGTGGTCCGGTTGAGCGGCCTGCCGGCTTTCATCCTGCCCTCGCCCAGCCTGGTGAGCGCGCGCCTGATGGACGTGCTGGCGGATGGCTCGCTGGGCCGGCATCTCCAGGCGACGGCCGGGGAGGTGCTGGCCGGCCTGCTGCTGGGCGGGGCCGTGGCCGCCGGCTTGGGCTACCTCATTGCCAAATCACCGGCCCTGGAGCGCGCGCTGATGCCGTACATCATCGCCTCGCAATCCATCCCGGTGGTCGCCATCGCGCCGCTGCTGGTCATCTGGCTGGGGCCGGGGTTAATCTCCAAGGTGGTGGTGTGCGCGTTGATCGTCTTCTTCCCCTTGCTCATTAACACGGTGGTCGGTTTGCGCTCGGTGCCGGCCGAACTACGCGATCTCCTGCGTGGCCTGCAGGCTACCCGCTGGCAGACGTTTATCAAACTAGAGGCGCCGGCCGCCTTGCCGGTCCTGCTCGGCGGTCTGAAGATCGGCGCGACGCTGGCCGTCATCGGCGCGGTGGTGGGCGAACTGGTCGGCGCGGACCGCGGCCTGGGTTTCCTGGTGAACGTGGGGCGCGGCCAGTATGACACCGCCCTGGTTTTTGTGGCCGTCGGCGCGCTGGTGGCGCTGGCGTTGACCTTGTACGGCGGTGTGGCGCTGCTGGAACGCACCTTATTGAATTGGAAACGCTAAGCAGATCTTCAAACTGTGGCTCGGCCAGGGCCGGCCCTTAGGCCGTCCGCTGACTGAACGGAGTGACTCGTTATGCTGCGTTATCTGCGTCTGACCCTGTTGTTCGCCCTCACGCTGACGGCCTGCGCGGCGCCGGCCGCCACACCCACC
>JAGOBN010000512.1 GCA_017999235.1 Anaerolineales bacterium
GTCATGGTCTGGCCTCCCGTCGCGGTGCCGGGAGTATAACGCGAACCGTAAACTGGCCCGGATTGCGGTTAAAATGACCGGGTCCGCGCCCGCCCCCATCACCTTGAGCGCTAATTGGTATGCTGACACCACCTTTTGCCCCCCGCCGCCCGCACCGGATTACCCAACACGGCCAGACGCGTCAGGATGATTATTTCTGGCTGCGCGACCGGTCCGCGCCCGAGGTCCTGGCCTACCTGGAGGCCGAGAACGCGCACACCGACGCCGCCCTGGTCGCCACCTTGCCCCGGCAAGCGGCCCTCTATCGGGAAATGCGCGGCCGGATGGTCGAAACCGATCAGACGGTCCCCGCCCAGCTGGGCGCGTACTACTACTATCAGCGTCTGGAGGCCGGCCAGCAATATCCCATCTACTGCCGCAAGGCCGGCGGCCTAGACGCGCCGGAGACAGTGCTGCTGGATGTGAATGCGCTGGCGGCCGGCCGCGCTTACTGCCGGCTGGGCGTGTTCGAGATCAGCCCCGATCAGCGCTGGCTGGCCTACTCGGTGGATTTCGCCGGCGACGAAGCCTACACGCTGCGGATCAAGGACCTGGCCACCGGCGCGCTCCTGCCCGAGGCGATCGAAAACACGTATTACAGCCTGGCGTGGGCCGCCGACAACGCCACGCTGTTTTACACCACGCTCGACCCGGCTCTGCGGCCTGAAAAGATCTGGCGGCACACGTGCGGCACCCCGGCCGGCCACGACACCCTGATCCACCACGAAACCGACCCGGCCTTTTTCGCCTCGGTGCGCGGCACCCGCAGCCAGCGCTTTATTTTGATCAACCTGCGCAGCAACCGCACCGACGAATGGCGGTATGCGCCGGCCGATCAGCCGGAGGCGCCATTCACGGTCTTCGCGCCGCGCCAGACCGGCGTGGAATACCGGATCGACCATCACGTGGACGCCGCCGGCCGCGAGCGCTTCTTCATCCTCACCAACGCCGGCGCCCAGAACTTTCAACTGCTGGAAACCCCGGTGGCCGCGCCGGCGCCCGCGCACTGGCGTGAGGTCATCCCGCCCCGCGCTGACGTGCTGCTGGACGGGTTCGACGTCTTTCGCGATCAATTGGTGGTGTACGAGCGCGCCGCCGGCCTCCAGCGCATCCGGCTGTGCGCCCCAGACGCGGCGGCGGAGGCGCGCTACGTGGCCTTTCCCGAGCCGGCCTACACTTTTCTGCCGACTGACAACCTGGATTACACGGCCGGCGCCCTGCGGTTTGTCTATTCGTCGCTGGTCACGCCGCGCACCGTGGTGGATTACGACTGGGCGGCCGGCGTCTGGACCACCCGCAAGGCAGATCAGATCCCCAGCGGCTATGATCCGGCGCTGTACCGCACCGAACGGATCACGGCCGCCGCGCCGGACGGGACGGCCGTGCCGATCTCGCTGGTCTATCGGGCCGATGTCCAGCGCGACGGCCAGGCGCCGGGCTTGCTTTACGGCTATGGCGCTTACGGCGCGTCGGCGGACGTGTGGTTCGACGCCAAGCGCCTGAGCCTGCTGGAGCGCGGCCTGGTGTTCGCCATCGCGCATGTGCGCGGCGGGGAGGAGCTGGGGCGCGCCTGGTACGAAGACGGCAAACTCCTGCGCAAGCGCAACACCTTCACGGATTTCATCGCCTGCGCCGAGCACCTGACCGCGCAGGGTTACATACATCCGGACCGGCTGGCCATCACCGGCACCAGCGCCGGCGGGCTGCTGGTGGGCGCGGCCGTGACCATGCGCCCCGAGCTGTTCCGCGGTGTGGTGGCCCGGGTGCCGTTTGTGGACGTGCTCAACTCCATGAGCGACCCCAGCATCCCGTTAACCGTCATCGAGTGGGAGGAATGGGGCAACCCCGCCGATCCGGTCTGCTTCGAGTACATGCGGTCGTATTCGCCCTACGACAATATCCAGGCCCGCGCGTATCCGGCCCTGCTGGTGACGGCCGGCCTAAACGACCCGCGCGTGGCCTATTGGGAGCCAGCCAAGTTTGTGGCCAAACTGCGCGCGCTCAAAACCGATTCGCAGCCGCTCCTGCTCCGCACCAACCTGGGCGCCGGCCACGGCGGCGCTTCCGGCCGCTTCGACTTTCTCAAGGAAATCGCGCTCGAATATGCGTTTCTCCTAGAAACCCTCGGCGTCGCATGAGCGCGCCCGAGCCGCCGCAAACCCGCGCGCTGGATTGGGCCGGCTGGGCGCTCGCGCTCGGATCGGTGCTGGCCTTCAGCATCGTCACCCCGGTCAGCAAGACCGCGCTGGGCCTGGGCCTCGTCCCGGCCACCCAGAACACCATCCGCTTTGGCCTGGCCGCCGCCTTGCTGGGGGCCACCCTGGCGGTCACCGGCCGCGAACACTTCCGGCTCACCGGGCGGGCGCTGCTGGTGGCGCTGACCGCCGGCGCCAGCATCGGCCTGGGCTCGCTGATCTATCTGGCCGGCCTGACCCACGTGGACAGCTCCGTGGCCGCCATGATCTTCGCCCTGGAGCCGTTGTTCGTCCTGGGCCTGCTGGCCCTGCGCGGCGAACGCTTCACCTACCGCCAGATCGTGCGCCTGGGGCTGGCGCTGGGCGGCGTCTACCTGCTGATCGGCCCCAGCGGGCGCGTGGACCTGGGCGGGGCCGGCCTGATCATGATCGCGTGCTTAACCTTCGCCCTGCCCATGGCCCTCATCCAGTGGTTCCTGAGCGGCATAGACTCGCGCGCCGTGACTTTTTATATGGTCACGGGCATGCTGGCCGTCAACCTGGTCTGGTGGCTGGGGACCGGGCGGGAGTGGCACGACCCGGGGCCGGCCGGCTGGCTCGCCATCCTGGCCATCGCCCTGGTCAGCACTTATGCCGCGCGGCTGCTGATGGTGGCCGCCATCGGGCGGCTGGGCAGCGGCCAGGTGGCGCTGCTGGTGCCGGTGGAGATGATGCTCACGGTGTTGTGGTCGGTGCTCTTTTTGGGCGACCGGCTGACTCTGGTGCAAATCATCGGCGGTCTATTGATCCTGCTCAGCGCCAGCCTGTCGGTGGTGCGGCTCAAGCGCGTCCCCTGGCGCGCGCCTTCCGAGCTGCCATGACCGCCGCCCCCTCCCTCCCCGCGGCCGAGGCCGCCGCGCGCCGAACCGGCTGGGTCTACGCCCTGGCCTCCACCCTGGTCTTCAGCACGGTGACGCCGCTGGGCAAAGCCGTCATCGCCGCCGGGGTGCCGGCCTCCGCCATCATCGTCTTCCGGCTGGTCGTCTCGGTGGCCCTCTTGGGCCTGACGCTGGGGCTGAGCGGAGGGCCGGCCCGGCTGCGCGTCAACGGGCGCGTCCTGCTGGTCTCGGCGGTGGTGGGGCTGACGAACGGCCTGGGCATGCTCAGCTACTTCGCGTCTCTGGCGTACATCGATTCATCCGTGGCGTCCATGATCTTCTCGCTCAGCCCGCTGGTGACCCTGCTGCTGCTGGCCCTGCGCGGCGAGACCTTTACGCGCCGACACGCCGCGCGCCTGACGCTGGGCCTGGCCGGCGTTTATCTGCTGATTGGGCCGGGCGGCCAAGTGAACGCGTGGGGCGCGCTGCTGGCCGCGGTCTCCATCATCACCGTGCCGGTGCAGCTGGTGGTGATCCAGTGGTTTTTGCCTCAGGGGGATCCGCAAACCAGCTCGTTTTATATGATGATCGGGATGAGCCTGACGGCGCTGGCCGGCTGGTGGGCGGAGGGCTTGCCCTGGCAGACGCCGACCCTGGCCGGCTGGCTGGCCTTGCTCGTGATCACCCTGGCCGGCACTTACGCCGGCCGCTTGCTGATGTTCGTGGCCGTGCAGCGCCTGGGCGGGGGACAATTTGGCCTGCTGGCGCCGTTTGAAACCCTGTTGACCGTGGTTTGGTCGGTGCTTTTTCTCCAGGAGCGGCTCACGCCGCCGCAATGGGTGGGCGGC
>JAGOBN010000028.1 GCA_017999235.1 Anaerolineales bacterium
GTGGTGGCGTGGACGTCCAAAGACGCGACCATTTTGACCCCGGCCACCTTTCAACTACTGGCCCTGCTAAGTCTGATCCCGGCGGCCCTGGCGGTGCTGGTGCTGGCCGGGGGGGCGCGGGAGACGCCGCTGCCCGCAGAGAAGCGCGCGGCGCCGCGCTTCACCCTGACGCCCTTCGACGCGCGCTTCAAGTATTTCCTGGTCGTGATCCTGGTCTTCACCCTGGGCAATTCCTCGGACGCGTTCCTGGTCCTGCGCGCGCAGGCGGCCGGCCTGCCGCTGGTGGGCGTGCTGGGGATGATGATCACGTTTAACGTGATCTATTCCGCGCTGGCCGGGCCGGCCGGCGCCCTCTCGGACAAGCTCGACCGGCGCCGGCTGATGATGGGCGGCTGGGCGCTGTATGGCCTGGTGTATCTGGGCTTCGCGCAGGTGACGGCCGGCTGGCAGGCCTGGGCGCTGATGGCGGTGTATGGCGTGTATTACGCGCTGACCGAGGGTGTGGCCAAGGCGTATGTGGCGGACCTGGTGCCGGCCGAAGTTCGCGGCACCGCTTACGGGGTTTTTAATGCCGCCATCGGCCTGATGGCGTTCCCGGCCAGTTTGATCGCCGGCGTGTTGTGGCAGGGCGCGGGGGGATGGGCCGGCCTGGGGCCGAGCGCGCCGTTTTATTTTGGCGCGCTGTTGGCGTTGGCGGCCACGGTCATGTTGGCGCGCTTGCCCGCGCCGCGGGAGGCGCACTAATGTCCCCGGTCGTTTTCTTCATGCTCGACGGTGTCCGCCCGGACGCGCTTTTGGCCGCGCGGTGTCCCAACCTGGCCGGGATCCGCGCGCGCGGCGCCAGCACCCTGACGGCGACCAGCGTCATGCCGTGTATCACGCTGCCCTGCCACACGTCTATCTTCCACAGCGTTCCGCCAGCCCGCCATGGCATCACGCAGAACCTCTGGACGCCGATGGCGCGCCCGGTGCCGGGCCTGGTGGAGGTGCTGCGCGCCGCCGGCCGGCGCGCCGCGTTCTTCTATAACTGGGAGCCCCTGCGCGATCTCAGCCGGCCGGAAAACCTCAGCCACGCCTTCTTCACCGACTCTCAGCATGACCCCGCCGGCGATGATCTGGTGGCGGACGCGGCGCTGAACTATCTGGCCCGCGCCCAGGCCGATTTCATGTTTGTGTATTTTGGCACCGTGGACGCCGTCGGCCATGATTCTGGATGGCTGTCGCCCGAGTACCTGGCGCAGCTGGAGCGGGTGGATGCTCAGGTGGGCCGGGTGCTGGCGGCGCTGCCGCCGGACACCGCGCTGCTGGTGCAGGCCGACCACGGCGGCCACGACCGCAACCACGGCGAGAACGTGCCGGAGGATATGACCGTGCCGTGGATGGCGGCCGGGCCGGGGGTGCGCGCCGGCCACGCGATCCAGGCGCCGGTCAATCTCATCGACACCGCGCCCACCCTGGCGCGGCTGCTCGCGCTCACCCCGCCGGCGGCGTGGGAAGGGCGGTGTCCGGCCGAGATTTTTGCGGAGCCGGCCGCGTGAAGGCTCGGACCGCCGGGGTCTGGCGGGTGCTGATCCCCATCGGCCTGGGGACCACGCTCTCGCTGCTGGGCGATACCGCCATGTACGCGGTGCTGCCCACCCACACGGCGGCGCTGGGCGTGACGGTGGCCAGCGTCGGGATTTTGCTCAGCGCCAACCGCTGGATCCGCCTGGCGCTCAACAACGTGGCCGGCGTCGCCTACGATCGTTGGCCGCGCCGGTGGCTGTTCGTGACGGCCCTGTTTGTGGGCGCGCTGTCCACGGCCCTGTATGCGTTCGCGCAGGGTTTCTGGCCGCTGGTGATCGCGCGGCTGTTGTGGGGCGCGGCCTGGTCCGGCATCTGGGTGGGCGGCAACACCATCATTCTGGATGTGGCCACGGATCGGCAGCGCGGCCGCTGGGCCGGCCTGTATCAGTTGTCGTTTTACCTGGGCGGCGTGCTGGGCTTTCCCATCGGCGGGCTGCTGACGGATGCGCTGGGCTTTCGCGCCGCGCTGGCGATCGCGGCCGGCGTGGGCGTGGCCGGCGCGGTGCTGGCGCTGCTCTTTCTGCCGGAGACCCGCGGAGCGAGTCCGGCAGTCTCCGTTCCGGCCGCGCCGGCGGACACCCCGCCGCCGGAGGTCACGGCCGGGGGCTGGCCGGGCTGGCGGGATCCCATCGTCCTAGCGACGGTGCTCTACAGCGCCAACCGCTTTGTCTTGGCGGGCCTGGTGTCGGCCACGCTGGCCCTGTTGGTTCAGGCGCGCTGGGGGGAGACGCGGTTCAATGGGGTAGTGATCGGGGTGGCGACCGTGACCGGCGGGCTGCTGGGTGTGAACACGCTGGTGAGTATGCTGGCGGCGCCATTGGCCGGCCATTATTCCGATCGCGCCCAGCATCGCGGCTGGGTGGCGGGTTTGGGTCTGGCGGGTGGGGCGCTGGGGCTGGGGATCCTGGCGGGCGGGCCGCCGGCCGCGCTCCTGCCCGGCGTGGCCTTGTGCGCGTTGGCGGGCGGCGCCACCCAGAGCGTCTCCACCGCGCTGCTGGGCGATGTCACCGCCGTCAGCCGGCGCGGCCGGACGCTGGGCTGGATGCATACGTTTGGGGATTTGAGCAGCGCCATCGCGCCGCCGTTGGCGTATGCGCTGCTGCCGGGGTTTGGACTGGCCGGCCTGTACTGGGCGTGTGCGCTGGGGCTGGGCGCACTGGCGGCGTGGACTCTGCGGCTGGCCCGCGCCCCGCACCCGGCCGCCGCCTGATTCAGACGGCCTTTATTGACCCTTTAGCCCCGATTTACCGCTGGCGGGCGCGGGTCGGCGTATGATAGTGGCATGTCGACCAACCCGCGCGACCCCGCCCCCGATCTGGATGCCGCCGAATTGATCTTGGCGATCCAGGTCTATCTGCGCCAGGACAGCCAGTTGCGCCGCGCCGGCGACGTTCCGCTGGCGGATCAGCCGGCGTGGGTGGAAGAAGCGCTGTGGGATTACGCCTGCAGCGCCGCCCATCGGCTTATTGCCTGGTCATAGAACGCCCGCGCTTAAGGCCCCACCACAATCGCCATGTTCCCCAGCACGCTCCACGAGCGCTGAAACTGCGCCAGCGTTGTGGTGTACGTCTGCGCGCCATCCAGCACCGTCACCGTTCCATCGCCATAACCCGTGACCAGCACCGTGTGCTCAAAGCGCGCGACGGTGACGGCCTGGCCCGAGGCGGGCGCGACATAGATCAGCGGCGCGCCGTCCCAGACATGGCCCACCACCCAAACGATGACGGGCCGGCCGGCGTCGATCTCGGCGCGGAGCGCCTCCCAGGTGGCGCCGCGCAGCGCTTGAGCCTTAACGCCATACGAGCGCAGCACCGCGGCCACCGGGCCGGCGTGCACACCGTAGGCGCCGGGCGGCAGCTGCCCCCAGGCGCCGTACACGTCGCCCACAAAGCCGAGGTCGGGATCATCCGAGGCCGGCAGGCGGCCGAAGAACTCCAGCTCATTCAGCGCGAAGCCGAAGTAGCCGGCCCAATCCACCGCCGAGCGCGTCTCGCAATCCAGCGGCAGAGCTTGGCCCTGGCCGTAAACCGATAACTGTCGGCCCATGGCGGGCGCGGCCGCCGCGCCCGGCTGTCCGGCGGCGCCGGGGATGATCAGGGTTTGGCCGGAGTAGATGTACCGGGCATCGTACAAGTTGTTGGCCACGGCCAGGTCTAGCACGGTCAGCCCAAAGCGGGTGGCGATGCGAAAAGCCGTATCGCCGCGCTGGACCACATAAGTTCCGGCGGCGGCCGCCGGCGCCGCGCTGGGCGCGGCCGGGGCCGGAGTGGCGGCCGGCGGCGCAGGCGGGGCGGCGGCCGGCGGATTGAGGACCGCGCCGGCCGGGATCACCAGCCGCTGGCCGGCGTAGATGGTGATGGAGTTGAGGTTGTTGGCGGTGAGCAGCGCGCTCCACGGCACGCCGTAGCGCAGGCCAATGCGGAAGAGATTCTCGCCCGGCTGCACCACATGGACCAGCGTTTGCGCGCCGGCGGGGCCGGCGAACCCGCCCGCCAGACCGGCGGCCAGCAGCAGCGCGGCGCAGGTTAAGGGCCAGCGGCGCATGCGGCGGCCCTCACTCGCTCAGGCTGGCGATCGCGGCGAGCGCCGCGCCGGCGGCTTGCCGCTGCAGGTCCGCCCAGTCTGGCTCAGTGGTCATGCGGCGCAGATGCTCCAGCACGGCGCCGGCCTCGTCATCGGTCAGCGCCAGCCAGGCCTTGCGGATGCGCGGCGCTTCCTCGGAGAGCAAGGCCTCCCAGAGATCGTCGAGCGTTAGGTCGTTGTCCATGGCCGCCTCCTAAACCCGTGGCCGCCGGTCACGCCGCGGCGCGGTTGGGTGCCAGATCCGCCAGAAAATCGCGCGGGATGCGGATGGGCTTGAGCGTTTCCCGGCTGACCCAAACATACTGCGATTGAACCCGCGCGACAAGTTCCTGATCGGCCGGCCGCGTGATCACATAGTGGCGGGTGGCCGAGGCGGCTTTGACATCGGAGAACCAGGTGGCGATCTCCAAGTCATCGCCATAGGCCGCTGGCCGGCGATACTCCAGGTGGTGCTGATGCGCCAGGATGCCGAAGCCGGCCGCCGCCATGCGGGTGTGCGGCCAGCCGTGCGCGGCGCTCACCGCGAAGCCGGCCTCCGCCACATAGGTCAGGTAGTTGGGATTGTTCACCATGCCGGCCGAGTCCACATCCCGCCAGGCCACGCGCAGGGGCAGGCGAAACGGGCCGGCCGCGGGCGGGACGGCGGCCGGCAGGAGCGTGCGCGTCAGCGTGGGCGGCGCGCCGTCCGGGCAGAAGGCGGAGATCAACTCGGCCGGGATGGGCGCCGGCCGGCCGGTGGTGGCCTCCACAAAGACCCAATCGGTGTACGCGCTGGCGGCCAATGCCTGGGTGGCGGCGTTCCGGAGCTCGTACATGCGGCGCGACCGCACGCGGGCGAAATCGGCCACCCAGGTGGTGACCGCCACCGAGTCGCCGTATTTCAGCGGCTGCCGGTATTCGATGTGGGTGGTGTGCGCCAGCCACAACTGGCCCATGGCCGCGTAGCGCGCGTGGCCGTAGCCGGCGGCCGCCGAGGCGTCGAAGGCGGCCTCCTGCATGTAGCGCAGGTAAGCGGCATTGTTGACGTGTTCGTAAGGGTCGCATTCATCATAGCGGACCCGAAAGACGCGCGTGTGGGTGAGGGGCATAGGTGAGAAATTGGAAGTGAGATGCGCGATGGGCGATTTAGCCTTGAACCTGGCGGACGGTCATCCATAACCCGTCATGCGGCCGGAGGGTCACCAAGGCGTCGACGCGCACGGCGGAACCGGGCGCCGGCCGGAGCTGATAGCGCTGCGCCACCATCGCCAGGATCAATGTGCCTTCCAGCAAGGCAAAGCCGTTGCCGATGCATTGCCGTGGCCCGCCGCCGAACGGCAGATAGCCGAAGCGCGGCGTGTCCGGCGCGCCTTCCAAGAAGCGCTCCGGCTGAAAGGCCTCGGGGTCCGGCCAGACTTCCGGCCGGCGCTGGATGACGTATGGGCTGATGATCAGCAAGGCGCCGGCCGGGATGGCGTGGCCGGCCAGGGTGTCCGGCCCGAGCGCCTGGCGCGTGATCAACCAGGCCGGCGGGTACAGGCGCAAGGCTTCCTCAAACACGGCGCGCGTGTACGGCAGGCGCGGCAGGTCATCCGGCGTGGGCGCGCGGCCGGCCAGGACCGTGGCTAATTCCGCCCGCAGGCGCGCTTCGGCCAGCGGGTTTTGAGCCAGCAGGTGCCAGGTCCAGGTGAGGGCGCTGGCCACCGTCTCGTGGCCGGCGATGATGAGCGTGATGAGTTCATCGCGCAGCTGGCGTTCGGTCATCGGCTGGCCGGCGTCGTCGCGCGCATCCAGCAGCATCTGGAGCAGATCATCGGGCGGGGCGCCGCCGCCGGCCAGGAAGGCGCGGCGGTCAGCGTTGAGCCGGCTGACGGCGGCCTCCAGCCGGCGCCGCGCGGCTTGGAAGCGCAGATTGCGGGGGGTGGGGACCACCAACGGCCAGGCGAGCGGCGTTTGCGCCCGGTAGACGATGAAGTCCAGGGCCGTGAGCACCGCCGGTACCAGATCGGCGGCCTCGACGCGCAGATCGGCGTTGAACAGCGTCCGCCCCACGATGGCCAGGGTCGTGGTCATCATGGCGGCGTCCACGTCCAGCGGGGCGGTGTCCGCCGGCCGGGCGTCCCACTCCGCCAGCAGCTGCTCGGCCGCCGCCGTCATGGCGCAGCCGAAGCCGGCCAGGCGCTGCCGGTGAAAGGCCGGCTGCAGCAGGCGGCGCTGGCGCAGCCAGAAGCCGCCGTCACTGGTCAGCAGGCCGCGCCCGGTCACCATCGCCAGGGTGTTGAACTGGATGGTGTTTTTGCCGTAGTTGCGGTGGTTATCCTGCAGGACGTGTTTAACCAGCTCCGGCGCATTTACGGCGAAGACGGCCAGGTTCCCGATGGGAAACCGCACCAGCGGGCCATACTGCCGCGCGCACGCGGTGAGAAAACTCAGCGGGTCGCGCTGGATGGTTTGGATTTGGCGGAGGAGCGTTGAGCTGCTGGGGCCGGGGGCGGTGGGTTTCATCGGGGCCGATGATAACCCAGAGCGCGCTTCAGGCGTAGACGTCCACGCCGCCGCGCGCGGCGGCCGTGGTCTGCTGCATCATCTGAATGAGCGCTTGCGCTTGCTGGCGTTCGATGTCCTGGGCCTGTTTGAGGACGGCCGTGGCGATCTGGTTCATCACCTCGCCGGCCTTGAGACCGGTGGCGGTGGCGGCGAGCGTCGCCGTGTTTGACCCGACGGAACTGATGCCCATAACATTATTATCGTCCGCGCGGGTCCAGACTTTAGGCTGGCGGCGCAACTTGTGGCACAATGCCAGCGGGAAGTTACGCAGGGTGGCGCGGAGGTGCCAGTGAAATCCAAATTAAACCGACTCATCAGCGGTATGGTCAGCCTCGCTTTGTTGGCCGGCGCCTGGCCGGCCCAGGCCCAGACCCTGCCCCCGCCGGATATCCGCTTTGGGGCGGTGGAAGCCTATATGGCCCCGGACAAGGCCGCCGATCTGCGGGTGGGCTGGGACCGGATGGTGGTGCATTGGTACGAGCGCCAGCCGGACAGCGGCGAGCAATGGAACGTGCCGGGCGAGGAGACCGACCGGGTAAACACGGCCCTGGGCGCCGGCCGCGAGATGGTGATGCTGTTGATGGGCACGCCGGGCTGGGCCGCGGACGGCGGTGGACCGGCGGCGGTGCCGCGCGGCCTGTATCTGCCGGTGGATGATCCCGGCAACCTGTGGGCGGTCTTTGTGCGCCGGATGGCGGCGGAATACGCCGGCCGCGTCAACCACTGGATCATCTGGAACGAGCCCGATATCGCGCCCGAGGACTTTGGCGCGCAGTTTCTGGGTTCGGTGGCCGATTATTATCAACTGCTCAAGGTTGCGTATCTGGCCGCGAAACAGGCTAACCCGCAGGCCACCATCCATCTGGCCGGGCTGACCCACTGGCATGACGTGGTCTACAACCGCCCGCCCTATCTTCAGCGGCTGCTGCAAGCGGCCAGCCAAGACCCGACCGCGCGGCGCAATCACTACTACTTTGACGTCGCCAGCCTGCACATCTACTTTCGCACCCAATCGGTGTTTGACCTGATTACGCAGTATCGCGGGATTTTGCGCCGCTACGGCCAGACTCAGCCATTTTGGCTGAACGAAACCAACGCCGCGCCGTACGATGACCCGCAGCTGCCGTGGAACGGGCCGATGTTCCCGCTGACCATGGCCCAGCAGTCGAGCTTCATCATCCAGGCCACGGCGCTGGCGCTGGCGGCCGGCGCCGAGCGGGTGGCGGTGTACAAGCTCACCAACCCCAATGTGCCGTATGAGGGCGCCGACTACTACGGTCTCTACCGGCCGGACGGCTCGGCACGGCCGGCGGTGGAGGCCTACCGCGTCGTCACCAGCCACTTTGCCGGCGTACGCAAAACCACCTACACGGCCCAGCGCGGCTACTACATCGTCCGGCTCGACCGGCCGGGCGCGGTCACGCGTGTTTTGTGGGCGCGGCAGGCGCAGGCCGTGACGCTCAAAGTGCGCGCCAGCGCCGGCGTGACGGCCGTGGCCTTGTATGACGCCGCCGGCGCGGCCTTCCCGCTGGCCGCCGATCGGACGGGCAACTACACCCTGACCCTGCCGGCCGCCAGCTGTGAGAGCCAGCCGGCGGTGGGGTGTGTGGTGGAGGGCGCGCCGTGGGTGCTGGTGGAGACGTTCGGCCGGCGCTGATGGATATGCTAGAATCACGGTAATGTCCGCGCTGCCCCCCCTCCCCAAAGTCCGCAACCCGCGCACGCAGGCGGTGATCCGCCGTGAGACGCTGTGGCAGATCACGGTGCCGCTGGCGGTGGCCGGGTTGATCACGCTGGCTTTGATTGTGCTCATCGGGCTGGGGACGGCGGTGCCGGCCCAGACCGGCGCGCTGGCCGATTTCTCCCTGATCTTTTTGATCGTGATCGCGTTCGGGGCCGGCCTGGTGGCGCTGATCATCGTAGCCGGCTTGGTCTTTGCGGCCGGGTATCTGCTGCGCGAAACACCGTTCTGGCTGAAACGCGCGCAGGATTTTGTCTGGGGCGTGTCGCTGCAGGTGAAGGGCATGACCCGGCAGGTGGATAACCGCATCGTGGGCGTCCATATCTCGCTGGCGGCGCTCATCCGCATCTGGGAACAAGTGCGCGCGCTCTTCGCGCCGTGGAGGACACCGTGAACAATTTGGACTGGCGGACGCGGGCCATGCTGGCCGGCGGGGCGGTCGGCGCTCTCTTGGGGGTGGCGGCGGCCTATGTGTATGTGAATTCGGCCGAGCAGCAGGATGAAAGGCCCGATTTCAACCCGGCCGAGGCGGTGGCCATTGGCCTGGCGGTGCTGGGGGTGCTGCGCCAGATCGCGGCTCTGCCGGAGGGCAAGAAGGCCAAGAAGAAGTAAGGCTCAGGGTCAATAGGGAAGCGACGAAAAATAAAAAGCTCCGCCGGCCGTCAGGCTGGGCGGGGCTTTTTTTTGTTGAGCGGTTTGGCCCTTGACAGCCGGCGGCGTCCGTCTTAATATAAATGAACGATCGTTCATTTTACTAAGGAGGCCGGATGCCCAGCCGCTTGGTTCCCCCCGCCGCCGATCCCGCCGCGCCGGCCCTTTCCAAAGGGGAGGCCACGCGCGCCCGGCTGATCAACGCGGCTTACAAACTGTTTCTCAAGCAGGGCTTTCACGGCACCAGCATGCGCGCCATCGCCGATGAGGCCGGCCTGGCGGTGGGCGGCATCTACAACCACTTCGCCACTAAAGACGACATCTTCGCGGCCGTGCTGGATGCCAATCACCCCTACCATACGGTGCTGCCCGCGCTGGAAGCCACCCAAGGCGAGACGGTGGAGGCCTTTGTCCTGGATGCGGCCCATCATTTCAAGGCCGGCCTGGATACCGCCCAGGCCCGGCTGCTGCCGCTGATGTTCATGGAAATGGTGGAGTTCCAGGGCCGGCATCTGCGCGCGCTCACCGCCCAGCTGCTGCCGGCCTTGTTCAGCTTCTTGCAGCGCCTGCAGACCCGGCGGGGCCGGCTGCGCGCGGTGCCGGCCCCGGTGATGCTGCGCACGCTGTTCGGGATCATGATCGGCTACGTGGTGACCGGATTAGTCTTGCGCGGCCTCAAGAATGTGCCGCAGCTCAAGGGGATGGACGACTATCCCTGGTTTGACGCCATGATCGACGTCTATTTGCACGGCATCCTGGCTGAACCGGAGGCCGCCGCGTGAGCACACGCTTATTCTCCATCATCCGCAAAGAATTCATCCAGATCACGCGCGATCCGCGCACCTTGGTGCTGGTGCTGGTGATCCCGGTGATGCAGCTCTTCCTGCTGGGGTACGCGGCCACCAATGACGTGCGCAACGTGCCGCTGGCGGTCTTTGACCAAGACCGCGGCACGGCCGCGCGCGCCCTGCTGGACGCTTACCGCGCCGCCGACTATTTCCGCGTGGCCTATGACGTGGACTCGGAGGCCGAACTGCGCGACCTGGTGGACCGCGGCCTGGCGCGCGCCGGCTTGATCATCCCCGCCGACTACACGCGCCGGCTGACGGGCGGGGGCAGCGCGGCGGTGGTCTTCGTGCTGGACGGCTCCGACCCCACCGTGGCGGCCACGGCGCTGTCGGCGTCCCAGCTGATCGGCCAGGCGCACGCCACCGAGATCCTGGCCGAACGGCTGGAGCGGCGCGGGTCGGCCCTGCGCCTGCAAATGCCGGTGGAAGTCCGCACCCAGATCTGGTACAACCCGGATCTGGAGCAGGCCTTCTTCATGGTGCCGGGCGTGATCGGCATGATCTTGTTCGCGCTGACTTCCATCCTCACCGCCACCGCCATTGTGCGCGAGCGCGAGCGCGGCACGATCGAGCAACTGATCGTCACGCCGATCCGCGCCTGGGAATTGATGGTGGGCAAGCTGACGCCGTATGTGGTGCTGGCCCTGTTCAACACGGTGGAGGTGCTGGTGGTGGGCGCGTGGTGGTTTGGCGTGCCGGTGCGCGGTGATCTGGCGCTGATCATGGGCGTCTCGGCGCTGTTTCTGATGTCCAGCCTGGGCATCGGCCTCTTCGCCTCGACGATCGCCAACACGCAGCAAGAGGCCATGCTCACGGTCTGGATGACGCTGCTGCCCAGCATCTTCCTGTCCGGCTTTTTCTTCCCGCTGGAAGCCATGCCGGTGGTGCTGCGCTGGGTCTCCTACGCCATGCCGCTGCGCTATTACCTGGCCATCATCCGGTCGTTGATGCTCAAGGGCGTGGGCTTTGAAGCCATCCAGGGCGATGTGCTGGCGCTGGCCGTCTTCGGCGTGGTGATCATGACCGCGGCGGCGGCGCGGTTCCGCAAACGGTTGGATTAACGCGCTCATCTACCCACCTCGTCTCCCCGCCGGTTGGCCGGGGTCGGGTGGTTAGGCTGGGGCGATTGGGAGATAGAGATGCATCCTAATCCGAAACGACTCATTCCGGTGGTGTTGATCGTGGCCGTTCTCGGCGGCGCGGCCTGGTGGTATTGGGGCGGCGGGAACCCGGCCGCGCCGGCCGGCGCGCTGACGGCCTCCGGCACCATCGAGGCCACGCAGATCGAACTCGGCCCGGAACTGGGCGGCCGGGTGGTGGCCGTGAATGCGGCCGAGGGCGAGGCGGTGGCGGCCGGCGCGGCGCTCATCCAGCTGGATACTACGCTGCTGGACGCGCAGCGCGCCCAGGCCGAAGCGGCCGTGGCGGTGGCGCTGGCCGCGCTGGAGACGGCCCAGGCCAGCCTGGCGCCGGCGCAGGCCAACGTGGCGGCGGCCGAAGCGGCCACCGCGGCCGCCGAAGCCCAGTCCGCTCAGCTTAAAGAAGGCGCGCGGCCAGAGCAGATCGCGGCGGCCGAGGCGCAAGTGAAGGCGCTCAACTCCGCGGTGGGGCAGGCCGCGTTTGCGCGTGACGATGCCAAGAAAGGGGCCACGCCGGACCAGATCGCGGCGGCCGAGGCGCGCGTGGCCCAGGCCGAGGCCCAGCGGCAGCAGCTGCAGGAAGCCTACAACCGTCTGCCGGACCAGGCGCAGGGCGCGCCGCGCGAGCAAGCTTGGCTGCAATGGCAGGCCGCCGAGCAGAATAAGCAAGCGGCTTTGGCGGCCCTGGAGCAGCTGCAGGCCGGCGTCAGCGCGCAGCGCTTAAACTCGCTCAACAGCGGGGTGGGCGTGGCGGTCTATCAGCGCGACGCGGCCGAAGCGCAGCTGGATCTGCTCAAGGCCGGCGCCACGGCCGAACAGCTCGCGGCGGCGCAATCCCAGGTGGACGCGGCCCAAGCGCGCCAGGCGGCGGCCGAAGCCCAGCTGGGGGTGCTGCAAGCGCAGATCAAGGCGGCGGAGGCGCAAGTGGCGGCGGCCCGCGCGGCCGTGGCCGTCATCGACGCGCAGCTGCAGAAGACCACCATCCACGCGCCGGCCGCCGGCGTGGTGCTGGCGCGCTCGGTCGAGGTGGGCGAATTTGCCGCGCCGGGCGCCACCCTGCTGGCGCTGGGCGATCTGGACAACCTCAACCTCACCGTCTACGTGCCCGAAGACCGCTACGGCGAGATCCGGCTGGGGCAGGCCACCCAGGTCACCGTGGACTCATTCCCCGGTGAGACCTTCGCGGCCACCGTCGCTCACATTGCCGACCAGGCGGAATTCACGCCCCGCAACGTGCAGACCGGCGAGGGCCGGCGCACCACGGTCTTCGCCGTGCGCCTGACGGTGGATAACCCGGCCGGGAAACTAAAACCCGGCATGCCCGCCGACGTGACGTTTGGCGAGTGACCCGCCCGCCGGACCTTTGACCATGCCGCCCACCACCCTGATTGAAGCGCGGGATTTGCACAAGTCGTTCGGTATAACGCGGGCCGTGGCCGGCGTCAACTTGAACGTGAAGGCCGGCGAGGCCTACGGCCTGGTGGGGCCGGACGGCGCTGGCAAGACCACCACCCTGCGCCTGCTGGTGGGCGCGCTGCAGATCGAGCGCGGCGCCGTTCAGGTGGGCGGGTTTGAGATCGGCCGGCAGACCGAGCAGGCCCGCGCGCATATCGGTTATCTGGCGCAGCGCTTCAGCCTGTACGGCGATCTGAGCGTGCTGGAGAACCTCAGCTTCTTTGGGTCGGTGCGCGGGATTCAGGGGCCGGCCCTGGCGGCGCGCGCCGCTGAGCTGCTTAAGTTTGTGGGGTTGGCCGGCTTTGAAGCCCGCCGCGCCGATCAGCTGTCCGGGGGCATGAAGCAGAAGCTGGGCCTGGCCTGCGCCCTGATCCACCGCCCCAAGGTGCTGCTGTTGGATGAGCCGACCGGCGGCGTGGACCCGGTGACGCGCCAGGATTTCTGGCAATTGCTGATCCGCGTCCTGGCGGAAGGCACGGCCGTGCTGGTTAGCACACCGTATATGGACGAAGCCGCCCGCTGCACCCGAGTGGGCTTCCTGTACGCCGGCCGCCTCATCGTGGAGGGCGCGCCGCGCGCCCTGACGGCCGCGCTGCAGGGCCGGGTGCTGGAGCTGGCGGCCCATCCCAAAGAAGCCGCCCGCGCCGCGGCCGCCGCCGATCCCGCCGTGGAAGATGTGCTCACCTTTGGCGACCGGTTTCACGTGCGGGTGCGGGAGGCGGCCGGCCCCTTGGAACGGCTGCCGGCGGCCCTGGCCCAAGCCGGCGTGACGGTGGAGCGTTTGCGCGCCATCGCGCCGTCCCTGGAAGACGTCTTCATCTCCCTCCTGGCCGCCCAAGCAGGGCCGGCGGAGGGCGCCCCGGTGCCAGCCGTATGAACGAGTCCGTCATCGACGTCCAGGATCTCGTAAAGCGATTCGGTGATTTCACCGCCGTGGATCACGTCAGCTTCACGGTCCAGCGCGGCGAGGTCATGGGCTACCTGGGGCCTAACGGCAGCGGCAAGACCACGACCATGCGGATGCTCCTCGGTCTGCTGCAGCCGACCGCCGGCCGGGCGCGGGTCTTGGGCTTTGACGCCACCCGCGAAACCGAACGGGTGCGCCCGCTGGTGGGCTACATGAGCCAGAAGTTCGCGCTGTATGAAGACCTGACCGTGCGCGAGAACCTGGTCTTTTACGCCGGCATTTACGGGCAGACCGCGGCCGTCTACCGGCCGCGGGTGGCGGAGCTGCTGACCCTGGTTGGGCTGACCGGCCAGGAGCACGCGCGCGCCGGCGCTTTGGCCGGCGGCTGGCGGCAGCGGCTGGCGCTGGGGATCGCGCTGGTCCACCGGCCGCAGCTGTTGTTCCTGGACGAGCCGACCTCGGGCGTGGATCCGGAAGCGCGGCGCGCCTTTTGGGACATCATCTACACTCTGGCGGAGCAGGGGACGACTATTTTTGTCAGCACCCATTACATGGACGAAGCCGAGCATTGCGGCCGGCTGGGGATCATGAGCCAGGGCCGGCTGCTGGCCCTGGACGCGCCCAGCGCGCTCAAACGCACGGTGGTGCCGGGCGAGGCCTGGGACGTGATCGCGCCGGAGGGCGCGCCCTTGATCCCCATGCTGGACGCGCTGGAGCGCGCGCCCGGCGTGAAGCTGGCCGGCTTGTTGGGCGATCATCTGCACGCCATTGTGGCCGAGGCCGGCTGGCCGGCGGAGACCCTGCGCGCCATCCTGGCGGATTTCCCCGCTGTGCGGATTGAGCCGGCCGAGGTGACTCTGGATGACGTCTTCACGGTGCTGGCCAAATCCGGCGTCCGAAAGGAATGAGGCCTTGAACCTGGACTGGACCCGCCTGCTGCCCAAAACCGACTTGGATTACCCAGGCCCGCGCGGGCCGGTCTATTTTCTGGGTCTGATCGCCGTGATCAGCACCGTCCGCAGCCTGATCCACCTGTTTGCGCCGGATGGGGGCGCCCAGAGTATCGCGGGGCTGGCCGTGGACGGGGTGGGGGGCGCCAACCTGATCGCGCTCTTTGGCCAGTGGGGCGGGCTGCAGTTGCTGCTAGCCGCCGGCTACTGGGTGGTACTCTACCGCTACCGGTTTCTGGTCCCGGCCATGCTGTTGATGGTAGTCCTTGAGCAATGGCTGCGTCTGGGCGCCGGCCAGTTGAAGCCCCTAGTCGTCGCCGCTCCGCCGCCCGGCGCCATTG
>JAGOBN010000513.1 GCA_017999235.1 Anaerolineales bacterium
TCATGAGCGCCAACAACAAGTAAAACGCGCCGACGATGCGAAACCACCACCTGAGACGGGTCATGAGAAATCTCCTGACTGGTTAGGGCGGGGCTGGGCCGGCCCAGGCGTCCAGTTTTTCAGATATGCCGCCAGATCCTCCAGGCTCTTGAACCCGATCTGCCGGCCGGTGTGCGGGTCCTCCAGCCGGCAGCGCCAATTCGGCACGCTCCCGGCCTCTTCCCACAGGCTCAGGAGAAAAATGTGGTAGCGGGGCGGCCGGCGGTGTAGGTCTTGCGGCATGTTTTGTCTGTGCTATCCTTCGCCTATCCTACAAAAAACACCGTTTAGAGATCATTTACTGGAGCGCAGATGGCGGCGGGACTGACACTTCGGCTGTTGGGCGGCCTGCAGGTGGCCCTCCATGGCGTCCCCCTGACCGATTTCGTCTCCGCCAAGGCGCCGGCCCTGCTGGCCTACCTGGCCGTCACCAGCCGGCCGCATCGGCGCGAGACGCTGGCCGCCCTGCTGTGGGGCGAGCACGCCGACGCCGACGCCAAGAACAACCTGCGGCAAGCGCTCTCCAGCTTGCGCCGCCCGCTCGCCCCGTTTCTGCTCATCACGCGCGAGACCGCCGCGCTCAACCCGGAAGCCGACGTCTTCCTCGACACCCAGGCCTTTGAGACGGCCCTGCTCGCCGGCGCGGACGACCTCCCGGCGGAGGCGCGCGCCGCGCGCCTGCAGGAGGCCGCGGCGCTGTATCAGGGCGATTTTCTGGCCGGCGTGGCCGTCCGGGATGCGCCCGAGTTTGAGGACTGGCTGCTGGCGCAGCGCTCGCGCTTCCGCGAACTGGCCCTGCACGCGCTCCACACCGTGACGGAATGGCACATGCGGCGCGGCCAGGCCGTCAACGCGATCGATACCGCTACCCGGCTGCTGGGGATTGAGGCCTGGCGCGAGGAGGCGCACCGGCAGTTGATGCTGGCTTTGGCGCGCAGCGGCCAGCGGTCCGCGGCGCTGGCGCAATATGAGGCCGGCCGCCGCATCCTGGAAAAAGAGTTAGGGGTGGCGCCGTCGGCCGAGACGACGGCCTTGTATGAGCGCATCCGGACGGCGAAACGCCAGGTCCTGCTCCCGCCGGCGCCCACGCCGTTTGTGGGCCGGGCCGAGGAATTGGCGCAGGTCGCGCGCCTGCTGGCCGACCCCGCCGGCCGCCTGATCACCTTGCTCGGTCCCGGCGGCTGTGGAAAGACGCGGCTGGCCCGGGAAGCCGCCGCCCGCGCCGCCGACGCTTTTCTGCACGGGGTGGGTTTCGTCCCGCTGGCCGGAACCAGCGCGCTGGACGTGGTCCCCAGCGCCATCGCGGAAGCGCTGGGCGTGGCCTTGAGCGGCCAGGCCGATCCGCGGGAACAACTGCTGGCCTACTTGCGCGACAAAGAACTGCTGCTGGTCCTGGACAACCTGGAACATTTGGCCGGGGCCGATGCGTGGGTGGGCGGCCTGGCGGAGGCCTGCCCGGAGGTGCGTCTGCTCGTCACATCCCGCGAGCGGCTGAACTTGTACGGTGAACAACTGGTGGAAGTGAGCGGGCTCGACCTCCCGGCGGGCATGGAAGACAGCCGTCTGGCCGGCTGCGGCGCGGCCCAGCTGTTCCACAACAGCGCGGCGGCCGCGCGGCCGGGCTTCATCATAGATGCCGAGAACGCGCCGGCCGTGGCGCGCATTTGCCGGCTGGTGGATGGGCTGCCGCTGGCCCTGGAACTGGCCGCCGCCTGGGTGCGCCAGTTGAGCTGCCGCGAGATCGCCGACGAGATCGAACGCAACCTGGGCTTTCTCGCCACCACCCGGAAGAATGTGCCGGCCCGCCACCGCAGCCTGCCCGCCGCGTTTGAACACTCCTGGTCATTGCTCACCGCCGCTGAGCGCCGCGCCTTCGCCCGGCTGGCGGTGTTCCGCGGCGGGTGCGAACGCGAGGCCGCGCTGGCGGTGGCCGAATGCCCGCTGCCGGTCCTGGCCGCACTGGGCGATAAATCCCTGCTGCGCCGTGATCCCGCCGGCCGGTATTCGCTCCACGAATTGCTCCGGCAGTATGCCGAAGATAAATTGCGGCAGCTGCCCGGAGAATGGGCCGAGGCGCAGGCGCGGCATTGCGCCTACTACGTCGGGCTGATCGGCGCGCGGGAAGACGCCCTGAATGATGCGCGGCAGGCCCAGGCGCGGCGGGAGATCGCCGTCGAAATGGACAATGTGCGCGCGGCCTGGGGCTGGGCCGTGACGCACCAGCAGGTGGGCGGGCTCCAGCCGGCGCTGGAGGGCCTGCGCGTCTTCCTGGAGCACGCCGGCTGGTACGCTGAGGCGGTGGGCCTGTTTGCGGCCGCCGCCGCCGCGGAGCGGGCCAGCGCCGGCGCCGACAGCGTCCTATATGGCCAGCTTCTGGCGCGGCAAGCCTGGTTCCATCATCGGCGCGATCAATTTGAAGCGGCGCGCCCGCTCGTGCAGGACAGCCTGCGGATTTTTCAAACTGGGCCGGCGGCGCTCCCGGCTGAGACGGCGCTGTGTTGGCAGTGTCTCGCCAACATGGCCCGGGCGGTGGGCGACTTCGCCCAAGCCATCGAATACTCCCGGCAGAGCCTGGCCTTGCACCGCGCCGGCGGCAATCCCCGCTTGATCGCCGCGGCCCTCAACACCGTCGGTGTGGCGCACACGGAACGCGGCGAGTTTGCTGAGGCCCAGCAGCTGCATACGGAGGGTCTGGCGCTCCGGCGGGAGCTGGGCGATCGCCGCGGGGTGGCGGTCGCGCTCGTCAACCTGGGCAACGTCGCCCTGGCCCAGGGCCGCTATGCCGAGGCCAAGCCGTTCGAGCGGGAGGCGCTCGCCATCTTTCGCGAGATCGGGTATCCGATGGGCGAGGCCGTGGCGCTCAATAATTTGGGGGCCGTCGGTCACATGCTGGGGGAGTACACCGAGGCCCACGCGCTGCTCCAGGAGTGCCTGAGCCTGTGCCAGGACCTGGGACACCGGCATATCGCCGCCCATACCTTGGGCAGTCTGGGCGGCGTGGCCGGCGCGCTGGGAGATTACCGCGCGGCCTGGCGGCATACGCAGGCCGCCCTGCAGACCGCGCGCGAGATCGGGTCCCTCTCCGCCACGCTGTTCGGATTGGTGAGCGCGGCTGTTCTGCTGGCCCGGCAGGAGGAACACGAGCGGGCCGTGGAAGTGGCGGCGCTGGTCGGTCACCACGCGGCGGCCAACCGGGAGACAAAGGACCGCGCGCAGCATTTGCTCGCGCAGCTGGAGACGCAAGTGCCGGCTCCGCTCCTGGCCGCCGCCCGGGACCGCGGGCAGGCCCAAGACGTAGAGGCGCTGGCCGCCAACATCCTGGAGTGGGCGCGCGCGCGGCTGGACCTGGATCAGACCAGCGGTTAGTGCTTCCCTGTCCGGCGAACTGTCGGGCCATCCGCGCCGCACTCAACCGACTCGTTGGGACGGTCAGATGGCCGGCGCGTTGATAGAATTCACTCCCGCCGCCACCCAGCCGGTGAGCGCGCCATCCGCACCTCGGATCGTCCGGGCCGGACCGTTGTCCGCGCTCCACGGCCCCCCTGATCAAGACCTGCTTTGACTCACCAACCGCGTCCGAGCCGAGCGGGACTGATCCGGCTGGTGGCGCCTATTCCGGGCGGCGCGCACTTCCAAGGAGGCCAGGATGCATGATGTGACACTGTTGATCAACATCGGGGTGGCGCTGTGCGTGGCCTTTGTGGGCGGGTTTGTGGCGCGCCAGCTCAGATTACCCACCATCGTCGGCTACTTGGTAGCCGGGGTGGTCATCGGCCCGTTCACGCCCGGCTTCGTCGGCGACGTGGACTCCATCGGGCAGCTGGCCGAGCTGGGCGTCATCTTCCTGATGTTCGGGGTTGGCCTGCACTTCTCCCTGCGCGACCTCTGGCGGGTG
>JAGOBN010000514.1 GCA_017999235.1 Anaerolineales bacterium
ACGCGCGCCTGACCTTCAGGTTTCAGGGCAGTGACCTGGCTCTGCGCGTGCGGCGCGGCGATTACCGCGGCTATCTCTACGTGAGCGTGGACGGCCAGCCCGCGAATCGGCTGCCGCAGGACGAGCGCGGCGCGTACTTGGTGTTGACCGCGCCCGATCTAAAGCCGGCTTTGGATACGGTGCCGGTCGCGGCCGGCCTGGACCCGGACGCGATCCACACCGCCGTCATCGTGCCGGAGCGCGGCTGGGGCCAGTGGGCGCTGGCCGGCTTCAGCGTGGGCCGCCGGCTCCCGGCCGGCGATTTCAACCTGGCGCTCGGCGCGCTGGCGCTGATGGCGGCCTTAGGCGGGGCCGGGCTCTGGCGCTTCGGCCGCGGCCTGATGTGGACACGCTGGAGCGCGCGGGCCAGGGCGGTGTGGCGGCGGCTGGACGAGGCCGGCCAACTGGCCATCACCCTGGCCGTCTCCGGGCTGCTGTATCTCACCGCCTGGATGACCTTCGAGACGGAGGTGGCCGCGTTCACGCGCCGCCTGGGCGAGGCCACCCCGCTGGTGTTGACGGCGCTGACGGCCGGCTTATTCTACTTTTCGCCGTCAGCGTGGGCGGCGCTGCTGGCTCTGGCTGCGCTGTTCGTGCTCTTCATCCTGCGCCTGGATCTGGCGCTGGCCTTTTGCGCCGCCTTCATCCCGTTCTACCTGTTTCCGCGCCTATTGTGGCAGCGCGGCGCCTCGATGCTGGAGTTCGCGCTGTGGCTGGCGGCGGCCGCCTGGGTGATCCGCGCGCTGCCGCCGGCCGTGCGGCAGATCCGGGCCGGCGGCTGGCGTTGGCCGCGCCTCTCGGCGCTGGATTGGGGCGTGCTGGCGCTGCTGGGGGTGGCGGCGGCCAGTACGCTGACGGCCGCGCGCCAGGATGTGGCCGGCTATGAATTCCGCACCGTGCTGTTGGGCAGCGCCGTGTACTACGGCCTGCTGCGCGCCGTGGCGTTGGACGAGCGGCAGGTGTGGCGCATCGTGGATTTCTTTATCATGGGCGCGGCGGCGGTGGCCGCCATCGGCCTGTACCAAGCGCTTACCGGCGCTGACCTGATCATCACGGAAGAAGGCGTGGCCCGCATCCGCAGCGTCTATGGCTCACCCAACAATCTGGCGCTGTATCTGGGGCGCGCCCTGCCGGTGGCGCTGGCGGTTATCCTGCTCGGGCGCCAGCCGCTGCGCCGCGGCCTGTATGCGCTGGCGGCGCTGGGGATGGGCGCGGCGCTGCTGTTGACGTTCTCGCGCGGGGCGCTGGTGCTGGGCCTGCCAGCGGCGCTGGCCGTCCTCGTCATCGGCTGGCAGGGCCGGCGCGGGGCGCTGGCCGTGGCCGCGGCCGGCGGGCTGGCGCTGCTGGCTGTGCCCCTGCTGGCCCAGCTGCCGCGCTTCGCGGGGCTGTTCGATACGCAGGCCGGCACCGGCTTCTTCCGGGTCAATCTGTGGGTCTCGGCCGGGCGCATGTTTCTGGATCACCCCTGGCTGGGCGTCGGCCCGGATAATTTCCTGTACGCGTACCGCGGCTTCTACATCCTGCCGCAGGCCTGGCAGGAGCCCAACCTCTCCCATCCACACAACCTGGTGTTGGATTTCCTGAGCCGGCTGGGCGGGTTGGGCGCGCTGGCCGGCGCCGGCCTGATCGGGGGCCTGGGGCGCCACCTGCTCCAGCGGTTGCGCCCGGGCGTCAGCCCGGCCAGCTGGCGGCCCTTATATCTCGGCTGGCTGGCGCTGCTGGCGGATATGCTGGCCCATGGGCTGGTGGATCATTCCTTTTTCTTGGTCGATCTGGCCTTCGCCTACATGCTAACCCTGGCGCTCGCGCAGAAGAATCCAGCGGCACCGCTATGATACAATCGCGCGCACTTCCACCACAGTGAGGTCTTGATGCGTATTTTGATTACGGGCGGAGCCGGCTTTATCGGCTCACACTTGTGTGATCGGCTGCTGGGCGAGGGCCATTCGGTCATCGCCATCGACAACTTGATCACGGGCCATATCCGCAACATCCAGCATTTGGCCGGCCGCGAAGATTTCCGGTTCATCAAGCACAACGTCTCCGAGTACATCTATATTGACCAGCCGCTGGACGCGGTGCTGCACTTCGCGTCGCCGGCCAGCCCCTCCAAGACTGCGCCCACCGGCTATCTGCAGCTGCCGATCCAGACCCTGAAGGTGGGTGCGCTTGGCACGTTGAACGCTCTGGGCGTGGCCAAGGCCAAGAAGGCGCGCTTCCTGCTGGCCTCGACGTCGGAAGTCTACGGCGATCCGCTGGAACACCCGCAAAAAGAGACCTACTGGGGCCATGTGGACCCGGTCGGCCCGCGCTCGGTCTATGATGAAGCCAAGCGCTTCGCCGAAGCGCTGACGATGGCCTATCACCGCACGCACGGCGTCGAATCGCGCATCGTGCGGATCTTCAACACCTACGGCCCCCGCATGCAGCTGGACGATGGGCGCGTGGTGCCGAACTTTGTCGGCCAGGCCTTGCGCGGCGAGCCGCTGACGGTGTACGGCGACGGCGCGCAGACGCGCAGCTTCTGCTTTGTAGATGACCTGGTGGACGGCCTGCTGCGCCTGCTGTTCTCGGCGGAGCCCAACCCCACCAATATCGGCAACCCGCACGAGATCACCATCCGCGAATTCGCCGAAGCCGTGAACCGCGTCACCGGCAACACCGCCGGCCTGCGGATTGTGCCGGAAGGCCGCACCCAGGGCGACCCGCAGCAGCGCCGGCCCGATATCACCAAGGCCCAGACCGTGCTGGGCTGGGAGCCGAAGATTGGGCTGGAGGCCGGCCTCGAGCGCACGGTCCAGTACTTCCGCAAACTGGGCGTTTAAGCGCGTGCGGCGCGTGGCTGGCTTCCCGCCCGGGGTAACGCGCGCCGGCTTATGGGGGGCGGCGGGCCTGGCGCTGGGCGCCGTGTGCGCGGCGCTGCCGCCCGCGTACAGCGCCCTCGTTTTGGGCGGCGCCGCCCTGCTGGCGGTGAGCGTGTGGGAGCCGGCGGTCGGCGTCGGCGCCGCGCTGGTGTTGGGTCCTTCACGGGCTTACCTCGCCGCCGCCGGCTATTTCGGCCCCCAGTTCGACCTCGGCCAAATCTTCTTCGCCCTGGCGCTGGCCGGCTGGCTGGCGCGCGGCGCGCTGCGGCGTGAGATCGTTATCCCGCCGCTGGGCCTGTACCTGCCGCTGGCCGGCTGGATCGTCATCGGGCTGCTCTCGCTCTTTGGAGCGCCCGCCTGGCAGGACGGCCTCAACGAAGCGATCAAATGGATCGAAGTCGCCGTGCTCATCGCCCTCGTGCGCGCCGAGGCGCAGCGCGGGCGCGCCGGCTGGATTGTGGGCGCGGTGCTGCTCGCCGGCGCGCTGCAGGCCGGCCTGGGGCTCTGGCAATTCGGGCTGCGCGGCGCCGGCCCGGCTAGCTTTCAGCTCCCGGACGGCCACTTCCGCGCCTATGGCACTTTTGAACAGCCCAACCCCTTCGGCGGTTTCCTGGGCCTGATCTGGCCGGTGGCGGCGGGTCTGGCCGGCGGCTGGCGGCCGGCCGGCCCAGCCGGCGGGTGGCGGTGCTGGGCGTTGCCCGCGGTGGGCGCGTTAACGGCCGGGCTGCTGCTGGCCGGGCTGTATGCGTCCTTCTCGCGCGGCGCCTGGCTCGGGGCCGGCGCGGCGGCGCTTGTCCTGGTCCTCGCCTGGCCGCGGCGTCGGGCCGTGGGGCTGGCTCTGGCGGCCGGCGGCCTGGCCGGCGCCGGGCTGTTGGCGGCGGCCGGCCTGCTGCCAGCCAGCGTCACGGCGCGGCTGGCGAGTGTGGTGGATTTCGCGGCCGTCACCGATGTGCGCGGCGCCCACATCACCGACGCCAATTTCGCGCTGGTGGAACGCCTGGCGC
>JAGOBN010000515.1 GCA_017999235.1 Anaerolineales bacterium
GCGCTTTGAGGGTCGCGTCCAGTTCGCTGTCCGGCACGCGCTCAGACTGGCCGGCGTCGTTCTCCAAATACAGCGCGGCCGTGCCTTCGCCCTGCGCGCTGCCGCGCGCCAGCGCGCCGTGGCCGATGAAATGAAAAATATGCTGGCCGGGCAGGCGGCGCTTGATGGCCTCCAGCGTGGTCGCGCCGGCCGCCAGCTCCCAGTGGGCGGCGGTGAGTTTCTGCGCCAGGGCCGGCGGCAGGCCGGCGCCGCCCGGCAGGAGCGTGACCACGAGTTTTCCGGCCTGGGTGAGGGGCTCCACGGCCTGGCGCACCGTCTCCAGCTCCGCTTCCAGATCCACGGGCGTCAGGCCCAGTTGGGCGAGGTTGGCCGGGTTGGCCACCGCCACCAGCATGCGCAGCGGCCTCTCGCTCACCGGCTGAAAATCGGCGATGGCCAGGCTGGTATAGCGCGAGAAGGGCGTATCCACCGCGGTCGCCAGCGGCGCGGATTGGCCCCGGCTGGGATGATAAAGGCGCTCCCAGGCCAGGGCGTGCAGTTCGGCGGCGCGGGCGTCGATGCGCAGGCGCACCCGCAGCCGGCCGGCGGTCTGCGCCTGGGCGCGCGCCCCGGCCGCCAGGTAGGCATCCCGCACCCCGCCGGTGAACACGGCGGCAAACAACAGCCGGCCATACTCGGCCGCGTTCTGCTGGGCGGCTTTCAGGGCGATGGGGTCGAGCGTCAGCCGGCCGTCCTCAAAGCGGGCGCCGTCATCCAGTTCGATCTCCACTGGATACGCGCCGTCGGCGCCGGCCGGGCGCAGCCGGAGCGTGGCTTCCACATAAGCAGTCATCGCGGTTGACCTCTAACTCAGACCAGCGCGGTCTGGGCGTTTACGGACGTTCCCACGTCTGGCCGCGCAGGGCGGCGATATAGCGCGTGGCCGAAGCCTGGACGGCCGCCGCCGCGTTCGTCTCGATCACGCGGTCCCACCAGCCGCCATATAAACGCTCAAACGCGAACGGCGCGACCATGGCGGCGATATGCGCCACGGCGGCGGCGCTCAACGGGATGAGGTTGGGATAGCTGCGCATGAAGCTGACCGAGCGTTGATCCTGGGCCACCTGCAGGGTGTCCCCGGTAAACAGGGCGCCCTGGCCGTCGGCGCCGGCCGCCCAGTGCAGGGCGGTGCTGCCCGCAAAATGCCCGCCGCAGTGGATGAGCGTCAGACCAGGCGCCAGCGTGTAGGTGGGGCCGTCCCAAAACCGCACCACCGGGTCCGGCCGCATCACCCAGGCCTGATCGGCCTGGTGAAGCAGGATCGGCACGCCGCCCAAGGCCTGGCTCCACTCGACCATGGATGAATAGAAATGCGGATGGCTGAGGGCGATGCCGCGCACGCCCCCCAGGGCCTGGAGGAGATCCACCGTGGCCGGGTCGATCAGGCTGACGCAATCCCAGAGATAATTGCCGGCCGGCGTCTGGATCAAAACCGCGCGCTGCCCGATGGCGAACTGGGGGGTGGTGGCCACGCCCAGCAGATCGGGCGCCAGCCGTTGGAAGGCGTTGCGGTGTCCCGCGCTCAATTGGGTCAGCGTGGTCCAGCGTTGGCCGCCGGGCGGCACATATTGGCGCTCGTCATCGCAAATGGGGCACGCGGCCGGCGGCGCCGGGCTGGCCGCAAACTGGACGCCGCAAGTGACGCACAGGTAATTCACCGCGGCCAGACCATGGTCAAGCGCAGCCGTCACCGTCATCTCCTTCGACGCACTGAGCGCAGATTTAGGATTATCACCGGGCGCGGCCGGAGGCAACTGCGCGCATTCTAACACCGGCATCGCCGGCCACCAAATCCGAGCGGCGCGCTCATATATTAATTTACCAGGCCGGCCGGTGACGGCCGGCGCGGCTCCGCTATAATTCCGCCCATGCTGCGCGCCCTGCTCAAAACCATGCGCCCCAAACAGTGGACCAAAAACGTCTTCGTGTTTGCGGCGCTCGTCTTCGACCACAAGCTGATGCAGACCGATTGGGTGCTTCGGGCGGTGATCGGCTTTGGGCTGCTGTGTCTGCTCTCCAGCACCGTTTACCTGGTCAACGACCTGGCCGATATCGAGAAGGACCGCCAGCATCCCAAGAAGCGCCGGCGGCCGCTGGCCGCCGGCCAGCTCACCCCGGCGGCCGCCCTGATCGCGGTCGGCGCGTTCTCGCTCATCGCCCTGCCGCTGGCGTTTGCCCTGCACTGGCAGTTCGGCGTCATCGCCGGGGCGTATCTGTTCAGCAATCTGCTGTATTCCTTCTGGCTCAAGCACGTGGTGCTGATCGATGTCCTGCTGGTGGCGCTGGGCTACCTGCTGCGCGTCAGCGCCGGCGCCGTGCTGGTGACCTCCGCCATCTCCCCCTGGCTGTACATCTGCATGACCCTGCTGGCGCTGTTCATCGGCTTTGGCAAGCGGCGCGGCGAACTCGTGCTGATGCAGGCTGATTCGAGCAGCTCGCGCCGGGTGCTGCAAGACTACAGCCTGGCCTTCCTGGATGAGCTGATCAACCTGGTGGCCACGGCCACGCTGGTGGCGTACTCGTTTTACACCTTCTCCGCCGCTAACCTGCCGGAAAACCACGCCATGATGCTGACCATCCCGTTCGTGCTCTACGGGGTCTTCCGGTATCTGTATCTGATCCACATTAAAGGCGAAGGCGGCGCGCCGGATGAACTGGTGTTGGTGGATCGGCCGCTGCAAGTGACCCTGGTGTTGTGGGGGCTGGCCACGATCCTCGTCCTGTATTTCAACCCCCCGCCAGCATGATTGCGGCCAGCGCCTCCGCCCCCGGCAAAATCATCCTCTTTGGGGAGCACGCGGTAGTCTACGGCCAGCCGGCCCTGGCCGCGCCCGTGGCCTGTGTCCAGGCCACCGCCCGCGTGGAGCCGGCCCGGGAGGGCCACTGGATTGAGGCGCGCGATATCGGCCGGCGCTACCGGCTGGAAGCCCCGCGCCCCAACGATCCCCTGGCCGCCGCGGCGCGCCTGGCCCTCCAGCGGCTGGGCTTGGCCGAGGCGCCGGCTTTCACGCTCACCGTGGCATCCAGCATCCCCATCGCTTCCGGCCTGGGCTCGGGCGCCGCGGTCAGCACCGCCATTGTGCGCGCCCTGGCCGCCGCCTTTGGGCAGCAGTGGGGGCCGGCCGAGGTCTCCGCGCTGGTGTTTGAGACCGAGCGGCTGCTGCACGGCACCCCGTCCGGCATCGACAACACCGTCATCGCGTATGCCCAGCCGGTCTGGTTTATCAAGGGCCAGGCGCCGGAGCCGTTCGCGGTGGGCGCGCCGTTTCAGCTGCTCATCGCCGACACCGGCCGGCCCAGCCCCACGCGGGTCACGGTGGGCGAGGTGCGCGCGGGCTGGCAGCGCGAGCCGGACCGGTACGAGGTCCTGTTTCAGGCCATCGGCGCGCTGGCGCGGCAAGCCCGGGGGTTGATCCAAGCCGGCCAGCCGGCGGCGCTGGGCGCGCTGATGACCCGCAACCACGCCCTGCTCGGTGAACTGGGGGTCTCCAGCCCGGAGTTGGAGACGCTCGTCGCGGCCGCGCAAACGGCCGGGGCGCTGGGCGCCAAGCTCTCCGGCGGCGGACGGGGCGGCAACCTGATCGCCCTGGTGACGGCGGAGACGGCCGCCGGCGTGGAGGCCGCGCTCTGCCAGGCCGGCGCCGCGCGCGTGATCACGACGACGATCGAGAAGACGCCGGCCGCTGGATGACCTAGCCTCCCGAATAAGCCGAGACCCCGTCGAACGATGAACCCCTCTGCCGTTGTCCCTGAGCCGTCGTCCGTGGTCTTCTTGAAGCTCGGCGGCTCGCTCATCACCGATAAGACCCGCCCGCACACCCCGCGCCCGGAGGTGCTGGCCCGGCTGATGGC
>JAGOBN010000516.1 GCA_017999235.1 Anaerolineales bacterium
CTGCTGGGCTTGCGCCAGCAGCCCGTGCGCGTCGGCGTCCTCGGGCGCCAGACGCGCCGCCTCGCCCAGGGCAGCCACGGCCTGGCGCGGCGTCGCATCGGCCACGCCGCGCGCGTGCAGGGCCAGAGTCAGGCGGCCGAGATCAAAATACGGCGCGGGGGCCGCCGGCCGCGCGAGGGTGGCTTGTTGGTAAGCCGCCCACGCTTCCGCGGTGCGCTGGCCGGATTCGAGCGCCTGCCCCAGCAGATGGAGCGCGCGCCAATCGCCCGGCCGCAGATCTAAGGCCCGGCGCAACGCCGCCGCGGCTTCGTCCGGCTGGCGCAGCTGCACCAGCAATTGGCCCAGCTGCCGGTGGGCCTCCGGCTCCATCGGGTCGGCCGCGCCCGCTTCACGCAGCACGCTCAGCGCCTCGTCCGGCCGCTCCAGGGCGAGATACGCGTCGGCCAGGTCCAGCAGCACCGGCGCGAGGGCCGGCGAATCCGCCAGCTTCAGGGCTTGGCGGCCGGCTTCCAACGCCTGGATGGCCTGGGCGGCTTCGCCCTGCGACCGATGGTAATGGGCCATCGCCCGCCACGGCCCGGGCGCGTGCGGCACCAGGGCCGAGGCCTGGCAGAAATGCTCAAAGGCCTCGGGATGCCGCTGCAGCTGGGCCAACGCCTGGCCCATCAGCACATGCGCTTCGCCTTGCGGCGCCGCGGCCGGCGTGAGCGTCAGGGTGCGCCGCGCGGCCTCCAGCGCGCGCTCCGGCTGGCCGGCCGTCAGCGCCGCTTGCGCCAACCCCAGGCCGGCGGTCACGCGCTCCGGCTGATAGGTGAGCGCGGACTGGAAATGCGGCAGGGCCGCGGCGGCTTGGCCGGCCGCCAACAGGGTCTGGCCCAGCAGCTCGCGCGCCTCCGGATCGGCGGGGGCGAGGGCGGCGGCTTCTTGCGCGGCGGCGACGGCCTCGGGCCAGGCGTTTTGGTCCGCCAGCGCGCGCGCGGCGGCCAAATGCAGCGCCGGATCCAGGCCGGCGCGTTCGGCGGCCGCTTGCCGGCAGCGGCCGGCGGCCGCGGGTTGTCCCGTAAGCTGCAAAATATCGGCGGTCTCCGTCAATTCGGCCGGCTGGGTGAGCGCGGTGGTGTCCAGCGCTTCCAGCGCCGCGCGCGCGGCGGGCAGGTCGCCGGCCGCGAACTGGGCGCGGGCCACCAGCGCCGGCGCGCGCGGGTCTTCGGTCACTGACGCCAGCGCCGCCAATGCCTGCGCCGGCTCGTTGAGATCCAAATAGGCGCGCGCCAGGCCCAGCGTGTAAGCGGCCTCCGTGGGCCGGTCGCTGAGCGCGTCTTGATACGCGGCCAGCGCCACGCTGGGCGCGCCGGCCGCGGCCGCCAGGAGCGCGATCTGGCCGGCGATTTCAGCGCGCAGGCCGCGCACCGCCGTCCAGGCTTCCACCAAGGCGGGGTGGGCGGCGGTGAAGTCATCGCCGCCGGCCACCAGAAGTGCGTGATCGGCCAGCGCCGCGGTCAGCTGCGGGTCGCCGGCTGGGTTAACGGGGCGGGGCGCGTCCTCACTGGCGCGGGCCAGGAGGCGGCGGGCCAGGGGCGCGGCGCCCAGAGCTTTGAGCCGCCGGCCCAGCGCCAGCCAATGCGCGGCCGGGGCGGCGCCGCCGGCGCCCGCCAATAAGGCGAAGCCGGCTTCGGTGGAGAAATTCGCGGTGAGGCAGTCGGCCGCCAACGCGGCGCCGGCGGGCGTGCTTTCCAACAGGCCGCGCAGCAGCGCCTCCGGGGTGGCGTCCAGGCCGGCCACGTATTGCAGCGGCAGGCGCCAGCGGTCGGGCTGGGTCACTGCCTCGGCCGCGATCGCGTGCCAATCGGTGGTGGCCTGGCCGCGCAGGCGCAGCGCCAGAGCGGCCGGCAGCGCGTCGTCAATGGGGTCGAGCGCCGGCTCGGCGGAGAGCAGGCGCATATACGCGGCGGCCAGCCGATCGCGGCCCGGCCCGAGCAGCCAGGCTTCCGCGGCGCCCTCCGTTTCCGGATGGCGGGCGGCGTAAACGGCCAGGGCCAGCCGGCCCGGCTGCCAGAGATGCGGGTCAGGCTTGAGGCTGGCGAAGACGGCGGCCACGGCCGGGTCCGCGGCCAGCGCCCACAAGACGGGGGTGCGGCGCAGACGCCGGATTGCTTCGCCCCAAAGCGCTTCGGGCAGGACGGCCAGCAGGTGCGGGGTCGGGGAGGTGGTCATCGCGGACTCCGGGAGTGGCACGGGCGGTTACGCGCCGAGGACCAGCAGGCGATAGGCGCAGGCTTCAAACAGCGCGCCAAGGACCAGCAGGATGATGGCGTTGCCGGACGAGGTGCGGATGAGGGCGTTGACGGCGTTGATCAGCTCGGTGGCGGACTGGGCCACCGTGGTGATGTTGTCCACCAGGGCTTTCTGGCTGATGCGCGCGGATTGGGCGGCCAGCACCTTGGCTTCTTTTTGGTACGGGCTGAACATGAGGATGAACATCCCCGCGCCCAGGGCGATGAGCCCCAGCAGGAAGAAGGTCAATCCCATCAGCACGCGCAGATCGGCAACGGTGAAAACTTCAGACATGCGAGCCTCCGGTGAGTCGATGGTGTCGGAGGCCTAAGATGCAAGTTGTGTGCCGGACGGGAAGCGGTCAGCGGGCGCGGCGGAGAGGCGGGGCCGCTGAATGGCCGAGACACCGGACCTGGTCCGGCGTCTCGGCGGTTGCAGGCGGGCGGATCAGGGATGCAGGTCGGTGGCGAAGTGGCTGGTTTCCAGCGTATCGCCATCGGCGAAGAGCATGGCGCGTTCGACGGCGTTGCGGAGCTGGCGGATGTTGCCGGGCCACGGATACGCCTTCAACATCGCCAGCGCCGCCGGGCTGACCCCCTGGATGCTGCGCCCCATCTCGCGGTTGTATTTCTGGATGAAGAAGCCGGCCAGCGCCGGCACATCAGCCAGGCGGTCGCGCAGCGGCGGCAGGCGCAGGGCGATGACGTTCAGGCGGTGGAACAGGTCGTCGCGGAATTGGCCGGCCCGCACCATCTCGCTCAGGTCGCGGTTGGTGGCGGCGATGATCCGCACGTCCACCTTGGTCTCGCTGGTGCCGCCCAGCCGCCGGATGGTGCGCTCTTCCAGCACGCGCAGGAGCTTGGCCTGCAGCTCCAGCTTCATCGACGAGATTTCATCCAGAAAGAGGGTGCCGCCGTCGGCGGTGACGATCAGGCCGTCTTTCTTTTTGGCGGCGCCGGTGAAGGCGCCGGCCTCGTAGCCAAACAGCTCGGACTCCAGCAGCGCGTCGCCGAAGTTGGCGCAGTTGACGGCCACCAGCGGCTTGCCGGCGCGGTGGGAGAGCTTGTGCGCCAGGCTGGCCAGCACTTCTTTGCCGGTGCCGCTTTCGCCGGTGAGCAGGATGGTGGCATTCGAGGGGGCCACCCGGCTGAGGTCGCTCACCAGCTGCTTCATCACCGGCGTTTCGCCGATCACCCAGTTGTCGGCCGGGTGGCGGGCCAGGCGCAGGTGCTCCAATTCGCGCTGGAGCGCCACGCGCTCGGCGGCGCGGCCCACGGCCTGCCGAAGCCGGGCTACATCCACGGGTTTCTGGATGAAGTCCTGGGCGCCCAGCTTCATGGCCTCCACCGCCATCTCAATTTCGCCATAGCCGGTGACCACGATGACGGG
Organism: Anaerolineales bacterium; assembly: GCA_017999235.1. The sequence continues at coordinate 3,664 of JAGOBN010000516.1, forward strand.
GAGGTTGAGGTGATCGCGATTCAGGCGTTCCAGCAGGCTGGGGCCGTAGCCGTCTGGGAGCTGCACGTCCAGCACCACAATGTCGGCTTCGCCGCGCGCGATGTGGCCGTGCGCGGCGGCCAGGGTGGTGGCGGCGCGCACATCGTAGCCGTTATCGCTGAGCAGCGGGCACAGAAAGGCGAGGGTAGTCTCATCGTCGTCCACAACCAAAATGGAAGCATTCACGC
>JAGOBN010000517.1 GCA_017999235.1 Anaerolineales bacterium
CGCGTAGACGGTCAGGATCTCGGCCGCCAGCGCCGCCGCATCGTCGGCCGGCGCCTCTTCCGCGCGGCCGGGTTGATCCTGGCCGCGCAAGCGCACCGTGACGGGCGCGCCGCCGCGCAGATTCTTCCACCAGACGCGGCTTCGGCGGGTGACGAACTTGAGCGTCTGGCCGAACTGTTTGTATTGCACGGGCGTGGTGTAGGTCCGGCCGCTCTTTTGGCCCACAAAGGTGATCAGCGCATACATCCCGCTGACCAAGCCATGCAGGGGCGAGCGCAACAGCCACGTGATGATCGGGTTGTACCACATCGTCAGGCTCCCAGAACAAAAGCCCGGGGCAGCCCCGGGCTGGATGAACCGCGAACCGCTCTTACGCGCGGCGCCGCAGCAGGAGCGCCGCGCCGGCCGCGATCAGGGCCAGCGGCCACAGCCGGCCGAGCCATTCCAAGATCACCAGGCCGGAAGCGCCCGCGAACATCAGGCCGCCGACGGCGGCCAGGAGGCCGCCCGGGATCAAGGGCCACAGCAAGCGCCGGCCGATGACGGCGGACAGCAGGGTGATCAGGCCCCAGCCGGCCGCGAAGCAGAGCAGGACAATGGCCCCGCTCGTCACCTCGCTCGCGTCGCCGAGCGGGCCGGCGACCAGATAGGTTCCCAGGCCCAGGCCGCTCAGGATGCCGCCGGGGATCAGCAGGCCGGGGTTACGGCCGGCCAGACCGCCGGCGATGAAGATCAGGCCCAGGCCCGGCAGGATCAACGTTCCCATCCAGGCGGCTTGCAGGAACTGCGCCGCGAACAGATATAGCCCGATGCCAATCAGGATCAGACCGCCGAGCAAGCGGCCGCGCGGCTGAGAGGGGTTGGTTTCGACTGCCGGGGTGGTATTCATGGATGTTCTCCTATAGTGTGTTCGACGTTGGCAGAATAGCGCCGACCGGGTCATACGCGGGAGTGCCAGAGGTCACTGCGGGGGTCACGGGCTGTGAGTACACAGCGGCTGTGAGTACACGGGCCGTGTACCCACGGGCCGCCGTGTACCCACGGCCGGCGGCTGCGGTAGAATGCGCGGCATGGTGACGATTGGGGTGTTTGATTCGGGCGTGGGCGGGCTCTCCGTGCTGCGCCATGTGCGGGCGCAATTGCCCGCCGCCGATCTCCTCTACCTGGCCGATACCGCCCATGTGCCCTATGGGCCGCGCTCACTGGCGGAGGTGCGCGGTTTCAGCGCCGCGATCACGCGTTTCCTGCGGGCGCGGGGCGCGGACGTGATCGTCGTCGCCTGCAACACCGCCTCGGCCGCCGCGCTCAAGCCCCTGCGGGCCGCCTTCCCGGACGTGCCGTTCGTGGGCATGGAGCCGGCCGTCAAGCCGGCCGCCGAACAGACGCGCAGCGGCGTGGTGGGGGTGCTGGCCACGCCGGCGACTTTTCAGGGTGAGTTGTTCAACTCGGTGGTGGAGCGCTTCGCCCAGGGGGTGCGGGTGATCCCGCAAGTCTGCCCCGGCCTGGTGGAGCAGATCGAGGCCGGCGCGCTGAATACGCCGGCCACCGAACAGATGCTGCGCGGCTGGGTGGAGCCGCTGCTGGCCCAGGGCATCGACGCCCTGGTGCTGGGCTGCACACACTATCCGTTTGTGATTCCCCTCTTGGAGCGGATCGCGGGGCCGGCGGTGCGCGTGATCGACCCGGCGCCGGCGGTGGCCCGGCAAACGGCGCGGATTGTGGCCGAGCGGCCGGCCGGCCCTGACCGGCTGTGCGAACTGGAGGCCGGCCGCGTGGCTTACTTCACCAGCGGCGCGCCAGACGCGTTCGCCCGGGCGCTCGCCCAATTGGGCGGCGCGCCGGGCGATATTCAGGCGGTCGGCTGGGAGCGCGGCCAGGTCTTGGCGCGCGCGTGACTCATTCCACCCAGGTGGTGCGGTCCTCAAAAGACGGCCGCGGAGTCTGGGTCGGTTCCGTCAGCGGATAGCCCACGTACACAATCCCAATCAACGGCTGCTCGGGCGTGAGCGCGCACACAGCCTTGACCTCCGGCGCGTCCACGGCCGGCCCGGTGCGCCAGATGGCGGCCAGGCCCAGCGCGGCGGCGGCCAGCAGCAGGTTTTGCGCCGCCGCGGCGGCCGCGCACACGTTCTCCAGCGCCACCACCTTGGGCTCGGTGGGCAGATCCACCCCCACCGCGATCAGCACCGGCGCGCGCAGGGCCTTGGCGCGCTCGGCGGCCAGCCCTTCGGCCGGCGTCTCCGGCTTCTTGCGCTGAACGGCCGCGGCCATGGCCTCGCCCAGGCGCTCGCGGCCGGCGCCGGTGAAAACCACAAAGCGCCACGGGCGCACCTGGTGATGGTTGGGCGCCTGCGCGCCGGCGGTCAGCATCCGCTCGATCAACTCGCGCGGCACGGGGTCGGGCTTAACTTTGCCGATCGAACGGCGGGCAGCAAGGGCGGTCAAGAGGTCCATGAATGATCCTGGTGTGAGGGCGGCTGGCGGCCGCCGGTTACGACTCGATGAACGGGGTGCGCTGGATGTTCGGCCGGCTGTCGCGGGCGCGGTCGCCCGGCTCGGCGGCCGCGGGCCGGGCCTCGGCCGCCAGCGCGCGCGGATCAAAGGCCGGCGGCTTAAGCGGCAGCCGGACGATGAAGCGGCTGCCCGGCAGGGCCGCGGGGTCACAGCCGTCGCTCTCCACCCACAGATGCCCGCCGTGGCGCTCCACCACGCCTTTGGCAATCGGCAGGCCCAGGCCGGGGCCGGCGCCCATGAATTTGGTGGTGCTGGTGGAATGCTGGGCGGCACTGCCGATCCGGAAAAATTTGTCGAAGATCAGCCGCTGGTACTGCGGATCAATGCCGATGCCGCTGTCCGCGAAGACGATCTCCAGGTTCGGCGGCAGATTGTTTTCCGCCGGCAGCCGCCGCAGGGTGATCTCCACCTTGCCGCCGTCCGGCGTGTATTTGACGGCGTTGCTCATCAACTGGCTGAACGCCTGCACCAGACGCTGCTCGTCGGCCTGCAGGGCGGGCAGGCCCTTGAGCCCGCTGATCTTCAGCGCCAGGCGGCGCTCGCGCATGGCCGGCACATACGGTTCAATTGCCTGCCGCAGCACCGTCTCCAGGGTAATGGTTGAAAACTTCAGGTCCAGCGCGTTGACGTCCAACTGCGCCATATCCAGGATCTGGCTGATGACCTCGTTGAGCCGGCCGCAGGCGCGCACGATGCTGTCGGTGACGTGGACAATGGTCTCCACGTCCAGGCTGTTGTCCTGCGCCATCGCGCCCAACAGGTCCGCAAAGCCGAGCAGCTGGGTGATGGGCGTGCGCAGCTCGTGCGAGGCGATGGCCAGAAAATCGCCGCGCGAGCTGTCGATCTTCGCCGCCGCCTCGTCTTTTAAGCGCAAATTGGCTTCAAGCTGGGAAATGGTTAAGTGCAGGCGCTGGGCGTCGTGCTGCTGGCGGATGGTCTTCCAGGCCAGGCCGGCCTGGGCCGCCAGCAGGGCCGCCAGCTTGATGTCCCCCGGCCGGAAGGGCCGGCGCCCTTCGCGCGCGCCCACGACGAGCACGGCCGTCAGCAAGCCGCCCTCAAACACGGGCGCGTAAAGCGCGCCGTGCAGCTGCTTCAGCCATTGGCGCTCGGCGGCCGGCATCTGCGCGTACAGGGTGTCGGCTTCCACTTCCACCTGCCGCACCGGCTCACGCCGGAGAGTCAGCTGGCGCACCAGCACATTCTGACGGGCCAACTCAAACGTCCCGGCCGGGAAATCGCCGCGGCCTGGCACCATCTGCGCCGTCAGGGTGGCCTCGTGGGCCGTGAACACCAGTCACCCGGTGACGCGCACCGTGAGATGAGTCTCTAAAATATCGCCCGTCACCTGGGCCAGGGTCTGTTCGTCAACC
>JAGOBN010000518.1 GCA_017999235.1 Anaerolineales bacterium
GGCAAGGAGTTGAATATCCTGCCCATTGACGGCGCCCTGCGCGTGGTGCAGGCCGGCGACACGCTGGAGAAGATTGCCAAGGTGTACCACGGCAGTCTCGATGAGATCATCACCTTCTCGGGCAACGACCTGGACCCGACCGACCCGCAGATCGTGGACGGCCAGCCCATCATCATCCCCGGCGGCTGGCGGGATACGGTCACGTGGTCCCTGCCGGTGGTCAGCCGGTCGACCAGCGGCGCGAGCAGCAGCGGCGAGCCAGGCTCTTGCGCCGGCCCGTTCTTCGGCCCCAGCGGCACGTACACGTTTATTTGGCCGGCCAACAACCACTACCTCTCCGGCTGGGATTACAGCCCCAGCACGCACCCCGGCATCGATATCGCCGCCGGCCTGGGCGCGCCCATCTACGCGTCAGACTCGGGCGTGGTGGTCTTCTCGGGCTGGAGCACGCGCGGTTACGGCAACTTGATCATCGTGGACCACGGCAACGGCTGGCAGACCGCGTACGCGCACTTGAGCCAGATCAACGCCGGCTGCGGCGCCGGAGTCGGCCAGGGCCAGTTGGTCGGTCTGTCCGGGAGCACCGGCAACTCCACGGGCGCCCACTTACACTTCGAGATGCGCAGTGTTGATTACGGGCGCGTGAATCCGTGGCTGTACTTGCCGTAAACGCCCGGGAGCGGGGCGCGGGTCCACGAGCCAGCCTCCAATTCCCAAAATCTAATCCTCATGGCCCCATCTAGTTCCCCTCCTCCCGAGCCGCCGCCTTCGGTCTGGGCGCGCATCTGGGCGGATATCCGCGCGGCGGGCTGGCGGGAGGCGGTCCTGCGCTACGCCTCGCATCTCTTCGTGCTGCTGTTGATGTTTGTGGCGCTGCGGGCGGAACGGTTGACGGCCGCGGATTTTGGCCGGCTGGAGCTGCCGCTGACGGCGGCGCAGACCGAAGCGGACGGCGCCGCCCTGGCCGGGCAGGCGGTGTTGGTCGCCGGTCTGGTGGACACCGCGCCCAGTTTTGGCCCGTTGGCGGCGCCGGCGGCCGGCGCGCTCACCCGCAGCGTGCTGCCGCGCACCCTCATCCCCACGCGCGGCCGGTCAGACGTCATCACCTACACCGTGCAGAGCGGCGATACGCTCTTTGGCCTGGCGGAACGCTTTAATCTCCAGCCCGAAACCGTGCTGTGGGGCAATTATTTCACGCTCAAGGACGACCCGCATTTACTGCGCCCTGGCCAGCAGTTGAATATCCTGCCCGTGGACGGCACGTATCACTACGTGACCGCCGGCAATACGCTGGAGCAAATCGCCGCCTTCTACGGCGTGACGCCGGACGCCATCCTGGGCTGGGCCGGCAACCGCCTTGACCCGGCGCAGCCCGCCCTGCAGCCGGACACCTATGTGGTGGTGCCGGGCGGCCGGCGCGAATCGCAGGCCTGGGTGCTGCCGAGTCTGCCGCGCACGGCCCGCGTCCGCGCCGGCGCCAGCAGCTTTGGCCAGTGCGCGGGCGGCTACACTGGGATTCTCGGCACCGGCACGTTTGTCTGGCCCACCCAGGCGCAGACGCTGTCCGGCTTCGATTACACCACCATCCACCGCGGGATCGACATCCGCGCGGGCACTGGGGCGCCGGTGGCGGCCGTGGACCATGGGGTGGTCATGTACGCCGGCTGGAATGAGTGGGGGTACGGCAACCTGGTGGTGGTCGACCATGGCAACGGCTGGGAAAGCGTCTACGCCCACCTGAGCCAGTGGAATGTGAGCTGCGGGCAGAGCGTCAATCAGGGCGAGGGGCTGGGGCTGGCGGGCGCGACGGGCCGCGCCACCGGGCCGCACCTGCATTTTGAGCTGCGCTACAACGGGGCGTTTGTAAACCCGTGGGATGTGCTGCCCTAGCCGAGTGGGGGCTGGGGCGGGGGGAGTTTGGGCGCGGCCGGCTGGGCCAACGGCACGGAGAAGCCGAAGGTGCTGCCTTGGCCTTCCTGGCTGGAAACCCAGACGCGGCCGGAATGCCGCTCCACAATCGCCTTCACAATCGCCAATCCTAGGCCGGTGCCCGTCGTCCGCCGCGTCGTCTCGCCCGGCACCCGGTAGAAACGCTCAAACAGGCGCGCCTGCGCCGCGGCGGGGATGCCGGGGCCGTTATCCGCCACCTCGCAGATCGCGTGCCCATCGGTTTCATGATAGCGCACCCAGATCTGGCCGCCGCGCGGCGTGTACTTTACGGCGTTGCCGGCGAGATTGGTGATGGCGCGATGCAGCCAGCCGTCATCGCCCAGCACTTGGCCGGCCGGCTCGGAAGCCGTAAACGACAGCGTGATTTCCTTCTCGTCGGCCAGGAGCCGGAGCTCTTCCACCACCTGGCGAGCCAACACGCTCAACGTCACTTTGACCAGCGCCAGATCGGAGCGGCCGGCCACCTGGTCCAGGTTCAGCACCTGCTCCACCAAACCGCTCATGCGGTCCAGGCCGGAACGCAGCATGATCAGACACTCGCGCTGCTCGGGGGTGAGGTCCTTGAGCGAATCGCGCAGCAGGTTCAGCGCGCCATTCATCAGGTTGATGGGGTTGCGTAAGTCGTGGGTGGCGGACTGGATCGCCTCCGCTTTCCACTCCTCCGCCTGCTTGGTCTGCGTGCTGTCTTGCAGGACGATGACCCAGCCGGCCAGGGCGCCGGTGTCGGCTTGGACCGGCGCCAGGGTGGCGGAGAAGACGCGGCCGGCCGGGACCTCTAGGCTGAAGACCAGCGGCTCGCTGACGCCGGCGGCGTGGGCGGCCTCGGCGCGCGCGCGTTCCAGCCAGCGCCCCAGGTCCGGATGCAGGCTGCTGAGGGGCTGGCCCAGCACGGCCTCGGCGCGGCGGCCGAACACGCGGGCGCCGGCCGGGTTCAACAGGGTCAGCGTGCCGGCCGGATCGGTGGCCACAATGGCCTCCGTCACCGAGCGCACGATGGCGGCTAATTGGTGGGTCTCGCCTGGTTCAGACGGCATAGCCGGTATTGTAGCCAGTTCGGTCATTGGCGCCGGCGTTAAGGGGCGTTGGCGGGGCCCTGGTTAACGAAGCGCCGGTACCAGGTGAGCAGGACCGCCTCGTCATACGCGGGCAGGTTGAGTTGATGCCCCCAGGCCAGGGCCACGATCGGCGTCGGCAGCGGCTGGGTGTAGCGCGTGATCAGGACCTTGACCGTGTTGTACTGCGTGTCTTTGGGCGCCTTTTTTAGCAGGTCCTGGAACTGGGCTTCCACCGCGGCGCAGTCGTCGGCGCAGGTGTAGAGCACCACCACGCCGCCGCGCGCCAAATTGTTGAGATAGTACCCCTCGACCACCGGCTCGGCGGCCAAGCCCCACGGGGCCGGCTCATCAAAGTGCGTGCCGGACGAGGGGGGGCTTTGCAGGAAGTTTAGTTCGGTTCCGACCGGCACTTCGCCCTGGCCCTCGTTGGGGATGACCAGCTCGCCGGCCAGCGGGCCGGGGCGCAGGTTGGCGATCAGGTACATTACCACCAGCAGCGCCGCCACGCCCAGGGTCCCCAGGACGATGGTATTCCACATTAAAGACGAGCGGCGGCGTTCCGCCCGCCGTTGTTCGCGCCGCGCGGTCTTGCCGCCGGTCTCTTTTTTGTTCACCACAGCCTCCAACCAAAGATTAACGCCGGCGATTATAGCACGCGCGGCCCGGCGCCGCGCAGAAACAAAAGCGGGCCGGCGCTCTGATGAGACCGGCCCGCTGTTGAGTTGTGCGCCTGAAGGGATTCGAACCCCTGGCCTTTTGCTCCGCAAGCAAACGCTCTATCCAACTGAGCTACAGGCGCATAGAACCCACATTATACCAAATACCAAATAAAAGGCGGGGAGGGAGGGATTTGAACCCTCGGTACGA
>JAGOBN010000519.1 GCA_017999235.1 Anaerolineales bacterium
ACCCCGCCTGGCCCAGAACCCGCGTTGATCAGACCGAACTCTTTGAAGCGCTGACCGGTTTCATTCTGGCCCAGGCCGGCCACGCGCCGCTGATCCTGTTTCTGGACGATCTGCAATGGGCCGACAGCGCCTCGCTCGAAGCCCTGCTGTACGCCCTGCGGCGTTGGCGGGCCGGCGCCGCGCGGATCCTGTTGCTGGTCGGCTTGCGCCCCGAGGCGCTCCGGCCGCTGGCCCAGCGCCAAGCCTTGAGCCTGAGCGCCTGGCTGACGCATATCGAACGCGAGCTCGAGGCGTGTTATCTCAACCTGGAACCCTTCAGCGAACCTGAGACGCTGCAGCTGATGCTCGGCCTCCTGGCGCCGCCGGCCCCAGACTTCGCCCAGTGGGTCTTCAATGAGACGCGCGGGCACCCGTTCTATTTGATGGAGACCTTGAAGGATCTGCTGGAACGCGGCGCCCTGCGCCCGCAGCCGGGGCCGGCGCGACAGTGGCAGTTCGGCGTGGATGCCGAGCACGACCTCGGCCAGGCGGTGCGGGTCCCGTCCACCGTGCGGGCGGTGATCCGCGCCCGCCTGAACCGCCTCAGCCCGAGCGCCCTGGCGCTGCTGACCGCCGGCGCGGTGCTCGAGAAAGGGCTGAACTTTGAGCGCCTATGCGCCGTCGCCAACTTGTCCGCCGAAGCGGGGCTGCCCGCGCTCGAAGAACTGCTGAGCGGCCGGCTCTTGCAGGAAACCCCGCCCGCCGGAACCTCCAGCGCTTACGTGTTTACCAAGGACATCCTGCGGGAGGTGGTCTACACCGAAACTGGCGAAGCCCGCCGGCGGCTGTTCCACCAGCGGGCCCTGACGACCTTGATGGTCGCCCGCGCCCCGGTCACCACCCTGGGCCATCACGCGCTGGCGGCCGGCGTGACCCAATCCGCCTTTCACTACAGCCTGACCGCGGCTCAGGAAGCGCTGAGCCTGGCGGCGATGGACGAGGCCAATACCCAGCTGGACATTGCGCGTCAACTGGCCGGGGAGGCCATTCGGGCCGCGGCCGAAATGGAAACTCAACTGCGCGAGCTCTACACCCAGCTCGGTCGGGCCTATGAAGAGAACGGGCAGCCAGAGCAGGCGGCCAAGGCTTATACGGAACAGGCCCGGCTGACCCACTACTCCAATGAGCGGCGCTAAGCCGGCCGCGGGCGGCCGCTCAGCGCGTCAACGGCCATAGCCGGCGGTGGTCATGGCTTGTGACGTTCTTGAGACTCTCAATCGCTATGCTTTTTATCGTAAACAACAAAGTTCGCGCGTTGTGGAATGTGCGATTCGCCCGCCTCGGAAACGGTTCCGCTGGGCAGAGCGACTTCATCACCAGCAGACAGCAGGTATACCATGACCCAGCCGCCTCCCGAAGATAAGCCGCCGGTAAGCCCGCGGATAAAGTATTCCGCCGGCGCCATCCTGACGACGTTCCTGATTGTCTTCCTCTTGCAGCAATTTGTCATCGGGCCCTGGCTGGCGCCCAGCATTGCGATCACCTACAGCGACTTCAAGACCGCGCTACGGGCTGATCAACTTAAAACGGTCGAGATCAGCGACCTGCAGATCACGGGGACCCGCCAGGACGCCACCGCCTTCTCCACGGTGCGGGTGGAAGACCCCGGGCTGCTCGCCGAGCTGGAAGCCCACGGCGTGGCCGTGCAAGGCCAGCTCACCGACCCAAGCGGCGGGCTGCTGGGCGTGCTGTTGGGGTGGGTCCTGCCTCTGGCGCTGATCGGCGGCCTGACCTATTGGTCTCTGCAGCGCATGAAGAGCGGCGGCGGCGGAGCCGGCGGCGGGATCTTCTCCTTTGGCAAAAGCAAGGCGCGCGCCATCCAGGGCAAACAGACCGGCGTGACCTTCCAAGACGTGGGCGGCGTGGGGGAAGCCGCGACCGATCTGCGCGAAGTGATCGAGTTCCTCAAGAACCCGACCCACTTTCAGCGCCTAGGCGGCAAGATGCCCAAAGGCGTGCTGCTCGTCGGGCCGCCCGGCACCGGCAAAACCCTGCTGGCGCGGGCGACGGCGGGCGAAGCCGGCGTGCCCTTCTTTTCAATCAGCGGCGCGGAATTCGTGGAAATGTTCGTGGGCGTGGGCGCCTCCCGCGTGCGCGATCTGTTTGACCAGGCGAAGAAGGCCGCGCCCTGCATCGTGTTCATCGACGAGATCGACGCCATCGGCGGGCGGCGCGCCGGCGCCGGCGCGCTGGGCGTGCATGAAGAACGCGAGCAAACCCTCAACCAGCTGTTGGCCGAGATGGACGGCTTCGAGACCTCGCGCGGCGTCATTTTAATGGCCGCCACCAACCGGCTGGAGGTCCTGGACCCCGCGCTGCTCCGCCCCGGCCGCTTCGACCGACAGATCATGGTGGACCTGGCCGACCTGGCCGGCCGGGAAGAGATCCTGCGCATCCATGTGCGCGGGGTGACTCTGGCCCCCGGCCTGGATGTGGCCGCCCTGGCCCGGATCACGCCCGGTTTCTCGGGCGCGGACCTGGCCAACATCGTCAACGAAGCCGCGCTCCTGGCGGCGCGGCACGACAAGGCCGCCGTGGAGATGTCCGACTTTGATGAAGCCATCGAACGGGTCATGGCCGGCGCCGAGCGCCGCAACCGTGTCATGAACCCGCACGAGAAAGAGGTCGTGGCCGCGCATGAAGCCGGCCATGCGCTCCTGGCCAGCCTGCTGCCCGGCATGGACCGGGTCCACAAAGTGACCGTCGTGCCGCGCGGCCGCGCGCTGGGCTACACCTGGCAGCGCCCCACCGAAGACCGCTTCTTATTGAGCGAGCACGAGCTGCAGGCGCGCTTGATCGTGCTCCTGGGCGGGCGCGTGGCGGAAGCCCTGACCTTCGGCGAAATCTCGACCGGCGCCGCGGATGATCTGGCGCGGGCCACCGATCTGGCGCGCCGCATGGTCACCGAATACGGCATGAGCCCGGCGCTGGGACCCGTGCGCCTGGCCGCCGACCCCCAGGCCGCCTACCTCGGACAGGCTTATGGCCTGGACGCGCGCGTCAGCCAAACGACCTCGGCCCTGGTGGATGTGGAGACGCGCCGCCTGGTGGAAGAAGCCGTAGTCTTAGGCGGGACCCGGCTGGCCGCCCACCGCACCGCGCTGGACCGCCTCGCGGCCCGGCTGTACGAGCAAGAGACCGTCGCGTCCGACGAAATTGAAGCCCTGCTCAGCGCGTGGCCGGCCGGCGCCCGCCAGCCGGAGAACGGCGCGCTCTCAACCACTGAGCAGCCCGCCGCCCCAGCCTAAACCAGCGATCTGACCGCCGGCCCAGCCCATAACCGGGATATCCCCAGCCGCGCCACCCGCCCCGCCGCAGCCCTGGCTGGCCGGCTCGTCGAGCCTCTTCTTAGCTTTGGCCACAACCACAAACGCCGGCCCGGCCCGCGAGTTGCGGGCCGGGCCGGCGCACGGTCAGGGGGCCGGCCTCGACGCGGTGGTTATGGGGCGGGAGCGGGTTGGAGGCCGCGCTCCGGCCGGCTAAAGGTGTGGCACGCACTGCAATCGTAGTGCTTGTCAGTCACGTGCTTGATGTGTAATTTTTCGAAACTCATCGGCTCCTTCGGGCCATGACACTGCGCGCAGACCACGCTCGCGGGGGCCTTCAGCGCATAGCCCAGCGTCCGCAGATCCATTTGGGTCCGCGTTTCGTGGCAGGCCGCGCAGCGCAGCGCGTTGGATTTGGGCTCGACACCGTGGGTAATCAACTGATCGGCGCTGGTCGCGGCCCAGGTGTAAGGACCGGTGAGGCCCATAAAGGCCACCCCGCGGGCGGCGGCTTCCTCGTATTTGCCGGTCATGAATTGCCAGAGGACATCGTATTGGAC
>JAGOBN010000520.1 GCA_017999235.1 Anaerolineales bacterium
ATCGAGCGTCTGGTGCTGAACGACATCGTCATTGTGCGGCCGGGCGAGCGCATCCCCATGGACGGCCTGGTGGCCGAGGGCGAAAGCGATGTGGACCAGGCGCCGATCACGGGCGAATCGGTGCCGGTGGCCAAACGCCCCGGCGATTTGGTGCTGGCCGGCACCATCAACACCATCGGCGGCCTGGAAGTGCGCGTCACCAAGCTGGCGCAGGATTCCACCATCGCCAAGATGATCAAACTGGTGGAAGAAGCGCACAGCGAGAAGGCCAAGACCCAGCGCTGGATTGACCGCTTCGAGCAGGTCTACGCCTGGGGCGTGATTGTGTTCACGGCGGCGGTGGCCATCATCCCGGTGGCCTTCTTGAGCGAAGCCTTTGACCCGGCCTTCTACCGCGCCATGACCGTGCTGGTGGCGGCCTCGCCGTGCGCGCTGGTGATCAGCACGCCGGCCTCGATCCTCTCGGCCATCGGCAACGGCGCCCGGCGCGGGGTGCTCTTCAAAGGCGGCGTCCACCTGGAACAGGCCGCCGGCCTCAAGGTGGTGGCCTTCGACAAAACCGGCACCCTGACCGAGGGCCGGCCGCGCGTCAGCACGGTGACAGCCCTGGCCGCCGACGAAGCCGCGACCCTGGCGCTGGCCGCGGCGGTGGAAGCCAAGTCCGAGCATCCGTTGGCGCGCGCCATTGTGGCGGCGGCGGAGGCGCGGCGCCTGACGGTGGCGGAGGCCGCCGGCTTTCAATCCCTCAGCGGCAAAGGCGTGCGGGCCGTGGTGAACGGCCAGGAGATCGCCGTCGGCAACTTGCGGTACTTTGAAGATTATCGCCTGGCCGAGCCGGAGCGGGTGCTGGCCGAGGCCGAGCGCCTGCACAGCGCCGGCCAGACCGCCATGCTGGTGGCCCGGCTGGGGGAAGGCCGCACGGCGCAGCCGCTGGGCATAATCGCCGTCGCCGACGCCCTGCGCCCGACCTCGGCCGCGGTGGTGCGGGACCTCAAATCTCTGGGCGTGGAGCGGGTGGTGATGTTGACGGGCGATAACGATCTGGTGGCGCAGGCCATCGGGCGCGAGGCCGGCGTGGATGAGGTCTATGCCGGGCTGCTGCCCGAAGACAAACTGCGGCTGATCAAAGACCTGCGCGCCCAGTTTGGGTCCGTGGCGATGGTGGGCGACGGCGTGAATGATGCGCCGGCCCTGGCCGCCGCCACGCTGGGCATTGCCATGGGCGCGGCCGGCACCGACGTGGCCCTGGAAACGGCCGATGTGGTCTTGATGTCCGACGACCTGCGGAATGTGCCGTACGTCATCGCGCTCAGCCGCGCCACGCGCCGCACGCTGATTGCCAACCTGAGCTTTGCGATGTTCATGATCGCCGTGATGCTGGCCGCGATCTTCTCGGTCAGCTTAGCCATGCCGCTGGCCGTCATCGGCCATGAAGGCGGCACGGTGCTGGTTTCGCTCAACGGCCTGCGGCTGCTGGGTTTTCGACGCCAGCCCGCCGCTTAGCGCGCCCGATGCCCGACCCCGCCAGCGCGGCCGCGCGGTGTTTTGGCCGGCGGGGGCGCGGATAAAAAAAGCGCCGGTCGGGGACCGGCGCTGAACTCAAGCGTTGGGCTGGCCGCGAAACTCCGCGTCCGAGGTGGCCGCCGGCTGCGGGGAGGCGGTGCCGGCCTTCTGCAAGGCGCGCTGGAGCTGCCACAGGATGAAGCGCACGCGCAGCGCCATAGCGCGGGCGATATTCCACAACACCTTGGTCCCCAGCTCGGCGTCTTCGTCCACCAGCGCCAGCAGTTGATCGCGCTCCAAAACCAGCATGGTGGCGCCGTCCGGGCCGGCGCGCAGGTCCGCGCTCCGCAGGCCGCCGTCCAGCATCGCCAGCTCGCCCGTGATCTGCCCCGGGGTCAGCGTGGCCACGTGCCGCAAGTTCTTGGCGCCCGAGCCCATATTGTCCGGGTCGTTCCACACCTCCACCGTGCCTTCGCGCACGATGAACATCTCCGTGCCGCCGTCCTGCATGCGCGCGATCACGGCGCCGGTGTCGTATTTCCGCAGCCGGAACTGCGCGGCCAGCCGGATGAGCTGCGGGCCGTTCAGCTTCGTGCCGACATCCGAGTTGCCCAGGAACTGGGCCACTTCCCGGGCCGCCGTCAACTCGTCGTCGCCCACCGGCCGCTGCTGCCCGGTCAGCGGCAGGCCCAGGAATGACGCGATGTGGCGGCGGGCGATCTCGGGCGTCTCAAACTGCGGCCAGTGGCCGGCCTTGGGGATAATGCGCAGGTCAGCCTGCGGCCATTCGTCGGCCACGATGCCGGAATCGCGCAGCGGCACCGTGTTGTCCTCCGCCCCCCAGACCACCAGCGTCGGCGGCTCGATGCCGGTCAGCTTGCCGCTTAGGTTGTTCTCGCGCATGGCGTAGAAGCACTCGTAGCGGGTGCGGCCTTGGCCCGGCCGGCGCGCATCGGCGCGCAGGCGCTTGTAGTCCTCTTCGGTGATCCCGGTCCGCGCCGAGAACGACACCGGCCGCATCAAACGGTCGGTGATGCCCACGATCAGGCTCTCAAAAGAGGTGACCAGCAGGCTGCCCAGGCCGAAGCGCTCCATGATCGTGATCGGCGAGATCGTCAAATTGATCATGGTGGAGAGGTTGCCGCTGATGGTGGGGCAGACCATCACCATGCGCTCCACCAGCACCGGATGGCGCAGGGCCAGCGTGGCGCTGATCATGCCGCCCATCGAATGGCCCACCAGCACCACCGGGCCGCTGCTAACCTCTTCGATCAGGCCGGCCAACAGATCGGCATAGGCCGCGATGGTGACGCGGTCCTTCATGGGCGGGGACTGGCCGTAACCCGGCAGGTCCACGGCGAGGCAGTTGAAGCGCTGCGAGAGCAGCGGGATCAGCGGCGACAGCGCGTACCACGAACTGGACCAGCCGTGGATCAACAGCGCCACCTGCCGATTGGGCTGGCCCTGTTGGATCGCGTGGATCGGTTGTCCGTCAATGGTAAAAACTGGCACGTTCGCCGCCTCGCCTCACCGGCCCGCCCAGGGGCCGCCCGACCGCTGATAGCCAATATTTTAAGAAACTTCGGAACCAAACCCGGCCTAACGACCGTTAAGGGTCCGTTTGAATAACTGGGCGTACAGCTTGCTTCCAGCCGCGCGCCTGCATTCTAGCATTCCGGGCCGGCCGCGCCAGTCGCCCAGAAGAACTATACCCAACCGCTCCGGATATGAAGGCTTCATGAGCCCTCGAACCGGCCGCGATCGAGCGGGGTAGAATACCTGGCGCTAAGGAGTCATTTATGTTCAAGCTGATGGAAGGCTGGGCCACCGTTCTGCTCCTGGTGGGGCTGGTGGTCGTTGCGGCTTGGGGGGTGGAGGCGCCCGGCTGGGCGCCGGGGTTGTGGGCGGCCAGCTTCAGCGGCGCGCTCGGCGTCCTGGCCGGCCTGGCGCTCGCCAAGAGCCGCTTCCACGGGTTTGTGGCCCTGCTGTTTGCCGCGTGCTACGGCGTCTTCGTGGTGGGCGGCCTGACCTGTCTCCTGCTGCGCGGCGGCTGGCACGACCGCGTCATCGAGCTGCTGATCCGCGTCAACAACTTTGTGTACTACGCCCTCAACGGCGGCACGTCGCGCGACATCCTGCCGTTCCCGGTGTTTGTGGGCCTGAGCTTTTGGGGCATCGGCGTCGGCGCGGCCTGGGCCGTGTTCCGGCGGGGCGCGGTCTGGCCCGCCATCCTGCCGGCCGGCGTGGTGCTGCTCATCAACACCTATTACTACGTGGGCGAGAAGCTGGAACTGTATCTCGGCGCCTACCTAATCCTGGCGCTGCTGCTGCTGACGCGCATGAACCTGCTGACCTACGAAC
>JAGOBN010000521.1 GCA_017999235.1 Anaerolineales bacterium
GGCTCCGGCAAGTCCACGCTCATGAACATCCTGGGCTGCCTTGACCTCCGCCCAGCTGCGCGCCATCGCGGACCAGCAGATCACCAATGCCGCCCTGACCGCCTTCTATGCCGAGCGCGGCGTCGTCCTGCCCACGCCCGTCCCCGGCGTGACCAAGGTCCCGGGCCAGGGCAAGGACTTATCCGAAGAGGCCAAGGCGGCCACCCACACGGCGGCCGAGGCGCTCGGCACGACCGCCGGCGCCGGCCAGGCCGCCAAGACGCTGTTATTCAACGTCGTGATTGAACTGCTCACCACCCGCGCGGCGCAGTAACGACCGCGCCGCTCACAGTCAAGCGGGCGCAGCCTGGCTCATGCCAAGCCGCGCCCGCTTTATTTCATCCCCGTGGTCGGTCGCAGCGAAAATCGGGCTGGGTCAACACTCGCCCGCAGCCGCGGGTTATGCCGCCGGCCCGGTTTGCCCTTTCAGGATGTTTTTGATATCGCGCACGACGGGCCAAGCGCCCTGGGTCGTATTCGAAATCACCGTGACCTGCAGATCGCTGTCGCGCTGCACGCTTGACCTGAAGGAGACCCCCGCATCACCCCCCGTCAGGTAGACTTCTGGCGCTCCACTCATCCCCGCCTCAAGCCAAAGCCCGTGACCGTAGTAGGTATGTTCACCCTCCTGTTCGGCTTTCACATAGGGTGCGGCATAGGCTTCGACCAACTCCCGCGGCAGGATCTCGTTCCCCCAAAAGGCCTTCCACAAAGTTGCCAGGTCTTCGATGCTCGTGTAGGCGCCGCCATCCGACGCTCCGATGATCGGCAGGTTATAGATATTGGTCCGCCAGCGGCCGGCTTCTTCAATGTAACCCAGCGCCGTCTGATCGGGTAGTTGATTGAACGCGAAGTACCCGGACCGATGCATCCCGATGGCCCTAAAAATCGACTGCTCGACAAAGTCCTGATATTTCAGGCCGGTCAGTTCTTCAATGACCACCCCCAGCAGAATATAGCCGCCATTTGAGTACGAGAAGCGTGTTCCAGGCGCGAATTTCATCGGCGCATCGGGAAAGACGGCCAGGTAGTCTCGCGGCCCCTTCAATTCGTACCAGGGCCGGCTGACGGTGAAGTGATTAAAGTCTGTGATCTGCTCTTCATCAAAGTAGTCCGGTATCCCCGAGGTGTGGGTCAGCAAGTGCTGGATGGTGATTTCGGGCGAATAGTGTGGGAAGTTAAGCGCGAGGCAGTCCTTTAGTTTGGTAGAGAAGGCCAGTTTCCGAGCGGCGATGAGTTTCCCGATTGCCAGAGCGGTGAAGAACTTCGTACCCGAAGCAATCCCGAAGCGCGTTTCTAGGGTGTTCGCAAGCTTGTTGCTCCGGTCGGCGTAGCCGGCGGCCCGCTCATAGATCTCGCGGCCGCTTTGGCGGATGGAAACGACGCCCGAAAAAGCATGGGCGTCAATCGAGGCATTCAAGGCGTCGACCAATTCAGCGGGTTTCATCAGTGCGCCTCCTAATCAGCGCGCGGCCGGCAAGGTAAACCAGAAGCAGCTGCCCCGGCCGACCTCGCTCTCCAGCCCGATCTGGCCGCCCATCGCCTCGACCCAGGCCTTGGCGATGGCCAACCCCAGACCCAGGCCGCCGCCGGCGCGCGCGTTATCGCCGCGATAAAAGCGCTCAAACACGTGCGGCTGGTCGGCCGGCGGGATCCCGGCGCCGGTATCGCGCACGCTGAAACGCACGGCCCCCGCCGGCGCTGGCTCCACTGAGATGGTCACCTGTCCGCCAGCCGGGGTGTGCCGGAGAGCGTTGGCGATCAGATTGCGCAGCACTTGGGCCGCGCGGTCCGCATCCGCCTGCACGGGCGGCCCAGCGGGCGGCAGCTGGGTCTGGAGGCTCACCTCCGCCGCGTCCGCGCCGGCCGCGAACTGCGCCTGCAAACGCCGCACCAGGCCGGCCGCGTCCAGCGTCTGGCTCTGGAGCGAGGGCTGGCCGGCGTCGGCCAGCGCCAACTCGCGCAGGTCGTCCACCAGCCGGCTCAGAAAGCGGGTCTCATCATAGAGCGTGACGATTTCGCCGACTTCCAGCGGATAGACCCCGTCCAGGATGGCGCGCAGGTTGCCCTGCATCACGGTCAACGGCGTGCGCAGCTCGTGGGCGATATCGGCCATCAGGCTGCGCCGCAGCGCCTCCGCCTTCTGCAAGGACTCGGCCATGGCATTGAACGCCCGCCCGACGTCAGCCACTTCATCGGCGCCGGTCACCGGCGCGCGCTGGTCCCAGCGGCGCTCGGCCAGGCCGCGCGCCGCCGCCGCCATCTGGCCCAGCGGCGCGGCCAAAGAGCGACTCACCACGGCTCCGAGACCGATGCCCAAGAGGCCGGCGACCAGGGCCGCGATGGCAAAGGTGCTCTGCAGTTGTGTGATAAAGGCTTGCTGGGCCGGCGTAAAAGCGCCGCCCTCGGCGGCGTTGAAGACCACATAGCCCACGCTCGCGCCCTGGCTGACGACCGGGACGGCGCGCGTAAACTCGTCATTGGTGAGCGAGCTGCCCACGCGCTGACCGCGCTCATCGAAGACCACCCGCGCCTGGGCATCGGCCAGCAGCAGCGCCGGCCGGTTGCGGCCGCGGCCGGCCGTCAGGCCCAACTCGGCCAGGAACGCCTCCACGCCGGCCCAACTGTCCGCGCGGGCATAGTAGCCGGCCAGCGCCTCCAGGTTGCCGCTCTGCACAAACTCAGTCTGGCGCGCCACATAGCTGCCAAAGGCCTGCGTGGCGCTCCAGGTGGCCAGCAGCGCCACCGTCCCCACTGCCGCCAGCGTCACCAGCACAAACGCCAAGGTCAGGCGCACCCAGAGGCGGTTCATGCCTCCCCCTCCCGCAGCCGGTACCCCACGCCAAACACGGTCTCAATGTAGCGCGGCTGGGCGGGGTCGGCCTCAATTTTGCGGCGCAGGTTCTTAATGTGGCTGTCCAGCGTGCGCTCGAAACCCTCGTACATATAGCCCAGGGCTTTTTCGATCAGCTCGGAGCGCGTAAAGGCGTGGTTGGGCGCTTCGAGCAGCGTCCGCAGGAGCGCAAATTCCGTGGGCGTCAGGTCCACCGCCGCGCCGTCCACGCCCAGCGCGTGCGCGTCCAGATCCAGGCGCAAACCGCCGACCTGGAGGATGTGCGGGCCGGCTGGCGCGGCGCCGGCCCGGCGCAGGAGCGCGCGCACCCGGGCCACCATTTCGCGCGGGTTGAAGGGTTTGGTTAGGTAGTCGTCGGCCCCCAACTCCAGGCCGATCAGTTTGTCGTCATCCTCAATGCGCGCGGTCAGCATCAATAGCGGAGTGGCAGCCAAGCCCGCGTCCGCGCGCAGCCAGCGCGTGATCTCCCAGCCGTCGCGTTTGGGCAGCATCAGGTCCAGCACCACCAGGTCCGGCCGCTCGCGTTTGAGCACATGCACGGCCGTCTCACCGTCAAAGGCGGTCAGCGCCACATAGCCGGCCTGCTCAAGATATGAGCTCACCAGCCGCACAATCTGTTTGTCGTCGTCCACCACCAAAATGCGTTGGGCCATCGGTAATCCTGCGCCAGAGGCGGTTAGCACCCCGTCCGCCTGAACCAGATCGAGCCGATCCATCATCATCCGGCGGACGGGGCACAAGTCTAGCACCCTTCAAGGGGCTTGGAGGGCCGCCACGGCCGTTTGAACCTCGGTCACTTCGGCGACCACGCCCTGCCCGATCAGGACTTTAACTTTGAGGGCCGGATCCGTGTTGGCGGGCAGGCCGAGCGCCGCCAGCAGCTGATCCAGCGGCACCGCGCACTGTGCGCTGATCTCGGTCAGGGTCATGCGGCCC
>JAGOBN010000522.1 GCA_017999235.1 Anaerolineales bacterium
ATCCGCGCTATCGCCGCCAATGGCGCCGTCACCTGCGAGCTGGACGATGACACCAACTCCGGCGGCACCATCACCGCCGTGACCGCCGGCGCCGGCTTGACCGGAGGCGGCGCCAACGGCGCGGTCACGCTCGCGGTCAACCCCGCCGGCGTGGCCGGCACCTTTGTCATCTTGACCGCGCCGCATACCGCCATCGTCAACAACCCCGGCGCCAGTGTCGGCGCGTACTCCGCGACTCTGAGCCCGTACGGGCTGGCCGACGCGGCGGCCGTGCTCGTGCGCTTGCGCTGCTGGTTCAACGAGGCCGCGAACCTGAACGATGTATGTTACGTCGGCAGCGGCGCTTACGGGACCATCCGCAATGGGTCGCTCAATTTCGATGACCGGCAATTCGTCGTGCCGGTGAGCGGCGGGTGGCTGGCTTGGGGCGTGGGCGGCGCCTCGGCCGCCGTCATGGTCGTCGTGGATGTGCTCGGCTATTGGCGTTAGGCCGCCGGGCCGGGGAATCCCACGCGCCGCTGGCGAGCGGCGCGTGGGTCAAGCTGAGACCGGCTGGCGCGGCCGGCTTAATGAGCGCCGGCGCCGCGTGCCAGGCCGGCCTGGGTCTGTTCTTCCCGGCCCGGCTGGATCATCACCACGGCCGCCGCCAGCAAGACCGCCAGCCCCAAGCCGCCGGCCAA
This sequence comes from Anaerolineales bacterium, assembly GCA_017999235.1. The sequence continues at coordinate 681 of JAGOBN010000522.1, forward strand.
GAAGGGCGCGGTTGAGCCCCACCACTGGAACAGCGCACCGCCCAGCAGCGGCGCGCAGGCGTTGGCGCCGCTCAACAGCGCGGCCGAGACGCCCAGCATGCCGCCCACTTCGCCCGGCTCCACGCGCTTGGTGATCAAACTATTGATGGCCGGCTGCAGAATGCCGCCGCCAATGGAAGCCGGGATCATGGCAGCCAGGATCCAGACCAGCCCCAGCCAGCCAGTTTGAGTATCCTCCGGCAGGGCGATCGGCACCTGGCCGGTGGCTGCCGGGTTGGTGTGGCCGGCCGCGTCAGTGCCGCGCACCGTGAGTTCCGTCGTCAGGGCGGCCTTGTCATACCACGGCACCGGCAGCGCCGGCGTGACCGCCGTCAGCACCAGGCCCAGCGCCAGCGTTAGCAGGCCCAGATACACCAGCCGGCGGTCGCCCAGGCGCCGGCTCCACGGGCCGATAAAGCCGCCCTGCACCGCCACCACGATGACGCCCACGAACACAAACACCACCGCGTTGCCGGAGGCATTCAAACCCAGGCGGCTCAAGGTGAAGAGCGACAGCAGTTGCTCAAAGCCGCCGAACGCGATCTGCTGAGCGAACATGAGCACCAGCAGCAGGCCCACCTGCGGGTGGGCCAGCGCCCCGAAGAGTGCGCCGAGCGAGAAGGCCGCTTTCTGCTGGGCTTGACCGCGCCGCTCGGCCGGCAAGGTCTCCGGCAGCCAGAACCAGGTCAGCGCGATGGACAGCGCCGAAAACGCCGCCGCCACAAAGGCCGGCAAGTGGTAGTTGTTGCCGCTGACCAGCAGCGCCACAAAGGCGATAATCGGGCCGATGATGAAGCCCAGGCCAAAGGCGGCCCCCAGCAGGCCCAGCCCCTGGGTGCGCGTCTTCGCGGTGGTGCTGTCCGTGATCACGGCCTGAGCCGTGGAGATGTTGGCGCCCGAGAGGCCGTCCACCAGGCGCGAAAGAAAGAGCACCCACAGCGCGCCCGCGAAGCCCAGGATCAGGAACCCGATCAGGGTCCCGATCTGGCTGATCACCAGGATCGGCTTGCGGCCATAGCGGTCCGAGAGCCGGCCCAGCAAGGGCGCGCCCAGGAACTGCATGACCGGGTAAGCCGCGCCCAGCAAACCGATGGTGAAGGCATCCGCGCCGAAGGAGGTCGCGTAAAGCGGCATCAGCGGGATGATAATGGTCATGCCCAGCAGGTCGATCAGGATGATGACGAAAACGGGCAGGAGCTTCTTGAAATCGAGTTTCTCCCCGGCGGAGTCGGCCGGGGTGGAAGGGGCAGTGGCCGCGCTCATGGGTTTACCGCGTCCAGCCGCCCGGCAGAGACGCTACGCCCAAGATGACCAGCGCCAGAGCGCCCACAATGCAGAACAGCGTATTGCGGAAGCGCACGGTGTCGGGCGCTTTGCGCCAGAGCGCGGGCAGATGCCCGACCACGACGGCCACCGTCATAGTCACCAGATGTTCGATGCGAAACAGCGGAAAGCCGATCCCGCTCAGGCCGCCGTCAATAAACATGATCACGCCCAACAGCATCTGCAAATCCATCAGGCCGCTGAAACCACTGGCCAGGCCGCGGTCCATCCCGGTGAAGGCCTGCTGTTTGCGCCAGCCGAGGGTGAACTTAACGATCGCCGCCAGCGCGACGAGGACAATGGCCCAGCGGACCAGCGAGTGAATCATCAACACGATGCCCATATCCCGATCTCCTTGTGTGAACTTAGGCGGACGCCGGCGGCGTAACCGCCGCCAGACGCGCCAAGATTTCGTCTAACCAGTCCAGTTCCGCGCGCAAGTGCCGCACGCGGTGCTCCACCAGCCATTGCAGGCTGCCCGGATGCGGGGGCGCGGCCTGCGCGATCTCCAGTTCCGCCACGATCAGCCCGCGGCGCTGACGCAGCCGGCCCAGGGCCTCATCTACCGGCAGCTCATCCAGAAACGCCACGCCGATATCGCTGATGAAGTATGCGGGCGTATAGCCGGCCAGATTGTCGCGCAGCAGCCGTTGATACTCGGCCTCCCCCTGGGGCGTCAACTGATACACCCGGCGCGGCGGCCGATGGCCTTCCTGCATCTGCTCGTGGGTGATCCAGCCGGCCTTGGCCAGCTTATCCAGCAGGAAATAGGCCGTGGGCTTTTTGAGGTCGGTGCAGGACGCGAGGTAACGGTCGATAAATTCATGCACCTGGTAGCCGTGCATGCCGTGTTGACGTAAAACCCCAAGAAGTAATAACTCGCGATCCATAAACGCGCACTCCGATAGTCAATCCTGACTAATCAAATATGATTATATTATCCTGACCAAATCTGTCAAGTGATGAATTTCGCAATCACATGATATAAACGACTTATGGACTTCACCACCTGTTTCTACGATCTCCCTGGTCTCCGGATGCATACCGCCGTGGCCGGCCCGGAAGATGGGCCGCTCGTTGTTTTGCTGCATGGCTTCCCTGAGTTCTATTACTCGTGGCGGCACCAGATCGGGCCGCTGGCCGCCGCCGGCTACCGCGTGGTGGCGCCTGACCAGCGCGGCTATAACCTGACCGAGAAGACGCCGCCGTTCGACACGGCCACCCTCAGCCAGGACATCGTTCACCTGATCCAAGCCTGCGGGCGCGAGCGCGCGCATGTGGCCGGCCATGATTGGGGCGCGGCCGTGGCATGGTCCCTGGCTGAGGCCCATCCGGAGCGCGTCGCCCAACTGGCCATCTTGAACGTCCCCTACCCGGCCGTGCTGGCGCGGAATCTCCGGCACGGCAATTGGCGGCAGGTGGCGCGCAGCTGGTACATCGCCTTCTTTCAGATCCCGGCCGTGCCGGAGTGGCTGCTGTTGGCGGGCAATGCGCGTGCATTGCGCCGCGCGCTGAGAGACACGGCCCGGCCCGGCACATTCTCCGCCGCCGACCTGAACCTTTACGCGGCGGCTTGGCAGCAGCCTGGCGCGCTCTCGGCGATGCTGGGCTGGTATCGCGCGGCGGCGCGGGCGGCGTTCCAGCGCCCTGCCGGACCTCGGCCGCGCCGCATCACGGCGGAGACACTGATTATTTGGGGGGAGCAGGATGTGGCGCTGGGGGTGGAACTCGCCGAACAGAGTCTGGCTTATACCGAGCGCGGCCGGCTGGTGCGGTTGCCCGACGCC